>JAPKGD010000285.1 GCA_026648125.1 Bdellovibrionales bacterium
TCTCCCTCGCTACCGCGATACAGAGGTGCCTGCTCGATAATGTTTCCGTCGGCAATAATCACTCCAGCCGCATGAATTCCAGCATGCCGAGTGAGACCTTCGATTTTGCGAGCCAAATCCATGAGGGTTGCAACTTTAGCATCTTGGTCCATGAGTTCGCGAAGTCGAGGTTCCGTATCAATGGCTTCCTGTAATGTAATGCCAAGCTTTTCGGGTATGAGTTTGGCCACCACATCCACATCGCCATAGGTGAATCCCATAACGCGACCCACATCTCGTACTGCGGCTCGTGCCTGAAGCTTACCGTAAGTGATAATTTGCGAAACCGACTGCTGTCCGTACTTTTGAGTTACATAATCAATAACCCGACCACGATTTTCCTGACAAAAATCCACGTCAAAGTCGGGCATGCTGACCCGCTCTGGATTCAAAAATCTTTCGAAAACAAGATTATAAGGCATCGGATCAAGGTCGGTGATTCCGAGCGAGTAGGCCACCAGGGATCCCGCTCCAGATCCACGACCTGGTCCCACCGGAATATCATTCGCCTTTGCCCATCCAATAAAATCAGCAACGATAAGAAAATATCCGTTAAAACCCATTCGATCGATCACACCCAGCTCAAAATCGAGTCGTTCTCCATAGCGAGATTCTTCGGCGACCTGGTCACCGCGAGAGCGCGCCACTTCAAGCCGCCTTGCCAACCCTTCGAGGGAAAGGCGCTTGATTTCTTCGCGCAATGAAACCCCACCTTGAGTTGGATACGTATTGCTTATGGCGGTTGGAGTGGGGAAGAAGGGCTGGTTGGGCTTTCTCCTGAGATTCTCTTTTTTTCGCAGCCAGGTTGGACAGGTTCTATGGCTCTCGCGGGGACGGCACCCAACCCGGGCCCGGACCTGTTGAAGAGCCAAAAAGATCTTGCGGAGCATGAATGGGTGGCCCAAGACATTCGTGAACAACTCAGTCGGTATGGTGAAGTCAAGTCAACACCCACTCAGGAGTGGCCATTGGGCGGGTTGAAGCATTTGAGAACCGACTTTGCATTAAGTGAACAAATTCCATTTATGGATCTGGTGACTTGTTTGCATCCCACTCCAGCTCTTGGGGTCTCACCACGATCTGTGGGGCTTGAGCTTTTGCGAGAAAGTGCTTGGGCCAAACCAAGAAGACGATTTGGTGCTCCCTTTGGCGTTCATTGGCCAAAGGAGTTTGATTTCGCCTGTGTCGCCATCAGAAATCTACAATGGCACGAAGGCGCAACTTGGCTGGGGAGTGGCTGTGGGGTGGTGGAGCAAAGTCATTGCGAAGCCGAGTGGCGAGAACTTGAACTCAAGCGTTCGATTGTTAGAAAGCAGTTTGGTGTGGAATGACCACTCAAGAGCGCTGCTGGCAAGTTGTCGAGTTGTTAAAGTCGCTGGGTTGCCGCGAATTGGTGGTCTGCGCCGGCGCGCGAAATGCGCCTCTCGTGATGGCGTTTTTCTCCCAAGAAAATCATTTCAAGATCTGGTCTCATTTTGATGAACGGGCCGCCGGCTTTTTTGCCCTTGGACGAATTAAGTCAATCCAGCAGCCGGTCGCTGTAGTCACCACCTCGGGCACAGCTGTCGCAGAACTTTTGCCGGCCACCGTAGAGGCTCACTATGCGGGGCTCCCTTTCCTATTACTGAGCGCCGATCGACCTCAGCGATTTCGTGGACAGGGCGCTCCTCAAGCGATCGAGCAAGTTGGAATTTTCTCTCATTACGTCGAAGAGACATTGGATGTGGAAGCCGCACCTCTCGCACAGTTCGCTTGGACGATGCAGCGACCTCTGCACATCAACGTCTGTTTGGAAGAGCCAACGCGAGAGGATGTAAAAGTTCTGCTCGCCGGGATTGAGAAAGTAACGGAAAACGCGCAAAGGTCTTTAGCCAATTTCAAGGTGGAGTCTGAGGGGCCATCCGCTCAAGAGGTTGATCTCGAACTTGAAAAGGTGAGTGAGTTTTTTAAGAAGGCGAAACGTCCCGCCGTGGTCCTAGGCCCCCTCAATATTCAGGAAAGCGCGTTTGTTGAAGAATTTTTGCTTAAATTGGGTTTGCCATTTGTCGCTGAAAGTCTATCTCAACTCGCAGGAAATGTTCGGCTCCAGACTCAGCAAATACGGGGCGGCGAAGGATCCTTGAATTTGGCCTTAAAAAAGGGATGGGTGGATGGAATACTTCGAATCGGAGGAGTTCCAACTCTAAGAACATGGCGCGATTTGGAAGGAACATTTAATAAGACGCCGGTTTTGGTGGCCAGTCGCCTACACTTTTCTGGGCTGAGCCGCAAAGATGTAGCAGTGGTGTCGCTACCGGCCCTGTTTGAGGCGAATCTAAAAGCTCTTGAAACTAAAAATGGAGATTGGCTAATAATTCAAGAAAAGGCGCAAGCCAATTGCAAGATTTTGCTTCAGTCCTACCCACAAAGTGAGCCCGCACTTTTGGCTAAACTGGCGGAAAATTTGCCCCGGCAAGCAAAAATCTACTTGGGGAACAGCCTGCCGATTCGAGAATGGGATTTGGTGGCGCATTCGTGCACTCATGATTGGCAAATTGAGGGCAATCGCGGTGCAAATGGCATAGATGGTCAGTTCGCCACTTATTTAGGATTTGCTTCTCCCCATATCTCCAACTGGGCCGTGTTGGGAGATCTGACGGCGTTATATGATCTCTCAGCTCCTTGGCTTATTCCCCAGCTCTCAGTTAAGGAACTCAATCTCGTCGTGGTCAACAATGGTGGCGGACAAATTTTTTCAAGAATGTTTGGACAAGAAGAATTGGAGAATCGCCATCAATTTGAATTTTCACATTGGGCAAAGATGTGGAATTTAAAATACGAACTTTGGGAATCGATTCCTCAGGAAGTCGCTGGTCAGGGTGCTAGGGTCATTGAGCTTCGTCCGCAGAATGAGCAAACCTCAAAGTTTTGGAACGAGTGGGATACATTTTGGGCGCAAATCTAAACTTTGTTTTGTTGCATGGGTTTTTAGGTGCGCCGGCTGACTTTTCTAGTCTTAAAGAAGAAATCTTAGCGCGCTCGCCACAAGCTCGTTTTTGGTCTCCAGATTTGTTTGAGAGCAAGAGCGCACTCAATTCCAATCAGAGCTTTGAGGATTGGACAAAAGCTTTTCTTGAGGAGGTTCGCGCTCAGTTTGATTCTCAACCGGTTTGTCTGATTGGTTATTCCATGGGTGGCCGTCTTGCATTGCATGCCCATTTAGAAAGCCCCGTTCAATTTTCTTCGACAATTCTTTTAAGCACGAATCCGGGGTGGCTACCCGGCCATCCGAGTGAGCGGCAGGCATGGGAAGAGTCTTGGCGAGAGAAGATGCTCACCTTTCCTGAACGGGAGCTCTATCAGGAGTGGAATCGACAAGAGGTTTTTTCATCGAGCCAGGTTCGGGAGCCGACTCCTTTGAACAGAGAAACTCGCGACTTACTGGCGAAAGCTTTGATCGAGTGGTCCCTTTTGAAGCATCGATTTGATTGGGCTGACCTCAAACGCCTCAAGGCATCGACTCGTTGGTACTTTGGCGGAGAAGACAAAAAGTTTTTAAGTGTCAAAGAGGCTCTGGCCATGCACAATGTTCCTGGTGGGCGGCAGATCATTGAAGGGGCGGGACATCGGCTCATTTTTGATGCGCCAGCGGTCATTGCCAGTGCCGCCTGCGAGAGGGTTGGGGAGGAATAGATATGGCGAGTGAATTTATTGAACTGAAATCGACCGATAACACCACCGTTTTTGTTCGCAAAG
>JAPKGD010000286.1 GCA_026648125.1 Bdellovibrionales bacterium
ACTGTGGCCCATCTTTCTGACCGACGCCAGGATCGTTTGTTGGTTTCGGTGGGAGGAATTCTAACCCCCGATGACGTATTTGAACGCCTCGACATGGGAGCTGACTTGGCTCAGGTGTATTCAGCTCTCGTATTCCATGGCCCTCAGTTTTTTAGAGACACGGCCGATGCGGCAGCTATAAGGGTACAGTCATGAGCACGACGAGGAGAGCCACCTGGATCCCCGTTGTCACTGGGCTTATCCAAAGAGAGGGAAAAGTCTTGGTCGGCCAGCGCCCCGAAGGCCAGACCTTGCCTGGGGTTTGGGAGTTTCCGGGTGGAAAAATTGAGCTGGGTGAATCTCCAGAAGAAGCTCTCGAGCGTGAGCTGAGAGAAGAGCTTGGCATCGTTGCAGATATAGGTCCGCTCGCTCTCGCCGCCACTCATCGCTATGGCTTAACTGGAATCGTTCTCTTGTTTTTTCGAATTGATTTCTGGAAAGGTGAATTAAAGCCAGTACATCACACTGAGCTCAAATGGGTCCGCCCGAGTGAATTAGCAAAGCTCAAACTTCCTGAAGCCAATACAATTATTCTCCCTCGAATCCTTTCTCTCATCGACGCCGACCGTGCGAATCGCGTATCTCTTTGAGCCCAACCGGGCATGTGAAGACCCATTTTTCTCTATTCTCCCTTGGTGGTTGAATGGACTCGCTGAGAGTCAAAATGACCTCCTCGTGATCGGACGCAGCCAAGACATGCATCGACTCGGCCACCTCAACCCACGCGTTCGGGTTGCCGAAGCGGTTCGAGACTGGACATGGAAAAGCCTCCCCAGCCTCGCAAAAGCGATACTTCCCTTCTCGCCCCAAGTGGTTCACGCCATTATTGGTGAGGAACCCCGCCTGTTTTCGATTTGGCCTGCCCTCCAGATTTTTCTCTCTCAAGGAACACCTGTCGTTATAAGCCCAGGAGATGGTGTTTCGCGCTCGGCATTTTCACCATTTAATCTCCCTCTCCTTGGCGCTGATTACTCGGAAGGATGGACACTCCCATCAACTTTTACCCAAGACAAAAATGCGGCACCACACCCGAATGGAGTGTTTATTCCAGGTCCGATTTCGAGTTTTGAGAATTGGAACGCGACATTTTCTGAGCTCGCTCATGCTATCCTGGCACAGCCTCGACTTAATTTTTCTCTGGGCTTTCAGTGGAGCGACCTCTCCGTGAGAGACCGCCTCAGGTGGCGGCCAATTCTTGAAGGCAATCTATCTCCGGGTCAGCGCCTTGAAACGATGTCTTCAAAATTTGAATGCCAACGTCAGGCCCTTATTCAATGTGAAGTCATGGTGATTTCTCCTCTGCAAAAACAGAGCTGGTGGCGACCGCTCTTTTTGGGCGATGCCCATGCTTGGGGCCGTCCCGTTGTCGACTCATCCAATTGGGCGTCAGGCCTCGAGAAGAGGCCGCACCACGAAAGCCCAAATCCGCTCTTAAAGGCCGATCGATCAATTAACTCGCTGGCACGTTATTATCAGCTTTTGCTGAGCTAAGTCATTGTTCGAAAAAAACAGCGGATCGAGTTGATTCCCCTTTTTGGAACGAGGGGCCGTTGCCGCCCATGGCTTATCCATGGCATATTTTGAAGATGTTTGGATCACGCAGGGACCTTCCCTCACATCTCAATATTTGTATGATTGCCGCGCATTTTCCAGCCCTTGGTCGGACCGGAGAGCATGGGTTTATTTGGCCACTCGCTCGCGGCCTTTCTCGAAGCGGACACAGCGTGACCGTGCTTAGCTGGGGAGACCCGGAAATTCAAAAAGATCTTCCGTCTGATGGAGTTGAAGTTCACCTCTTGGGAGAAGGCCGAGGCCTTTCAATTGGTGAATTTCCAACTCTTGCTCGGCGGAAATTTTTGAATTTACACGAACTAAGACCTTTCGATGTTGTTCACTCTTTGGACAGCACGGCTCTTCTGCTCGCTGAGATGAAAAAGCAACTACGGACCGCCTTCGCGTTTGATGTCGAGGCCACGCAGATGTCACAGATTTTTTCAATTCTAGGAATGTCGCAAGAGACTTTGCCGAGCCTCTTTAGCACTGGAATCAACGTGGCATATAAATTTCTGACCACCTTTCTTGGTCAGGACCGTAAATTACTAAAATATGCCGATGGGGTATTCGTCACTTCTCCTGCCCAGCGCTTGGCGCTGGAACGGTATTATCTTTACCCCGAAATGAAGACCCACCTTGTGCCCTATGGAATTGAAATTGGCGATTTGTCTCCACGAGAAAAGTCAGATGAGCTCAAGAAGAAGCTAAACCTCCCTGATAACGGCCAAGTTGTTGTGACGGTCAGTGACATGAATGAACTTGAGGAAATGAAAAGTCTGCTCAGGGCCTTTGAGCGCGTTGCGATCAAAAAGCCCTCCGCACGTCTTTTAGTGGTGGGCAACGGACCCCTGTTCAAATCGATCGAGTTTGAAGCACTCAGTCTGGCCCTGGGAAGCCGAGTCGTCTTCACGGGGCCTATCCCTTCGCCCCTATTATCCGAATATATTTCTCTCGCCGACGTCTTTGTCAGCCTCAGTGCGCGGTCGTCGGGGTTTGAGCCCAGTCTTCTTGAAGCCATGGCCCAGAAAAAAGTCATTATTGGATCTGAAGTGAGCCCCATCAGTGCTTTGGTCGAGGATGGGGAAGATGGATTTCTTATCCGCCCGGCTGACGTGAGCTCACTTTCTGACCTTATACTTCAGGTTTTCAACGGAGAGCTCGATCACTCGGCCATTGGTGAGCGGGCGAGAAGCAAGGTCACTAAGCTTTTTGACAATGAGCGCATGGTTAAACAGACCCTTTCCGCCTATCGTGCGGCCATGCATGCCTCAGGTTTTTTCCGCGGACACGAAACTCACCAAAGACGCGCAGCACAAATTGGCTAAGCTTATGATTTGGCTTGTGAAGTTTACCACTTATATGCGTACAATAAGGGTGATTTCAACGCCCTGACGGGCACGAGGGGATCATGACCAAAGCGGACCTGATTAATCTAATCGCAGAAAAAGCTGGCATTACCCGAGTGAAGGCCGAAACCGTGGTTAACACCATTTTTGATTCGATGGTGGAGGCCTTGATGCGAAATGATCGCATTGAAATTCGCGGATTTGGCTCTTTCGTCAACCGCGAATATGGGGCTTACAAGGGTCGAAATCCCCGCACTGGCGAAGTCATTAATGTGGGCGAAAAGAAATTGCCCTTCTTTAAAGTGGGAAAAGAGCTCAAAGAAGAGATCAATAAAGGCGAATAGCTCTCGCCTCATGTTTACTCATTCTTAATACGGAAACGCCTTTATATTTTGAATTCGTTCGATCTTTTCCCTGGCCATAAACAAACGCTCTAATCCCACGGCTATCCCTGAGCAGGGAGGCATTCCTGCATATAGGGCCTGGATAAACTCCAGATCGTTCTCAGTTCTCCTTCGTCCTAATTTTTGTCGAAGTTGAAGGTCGGCCTCGGCCCTTCGGCTCTGCTCCTCGGGATCATTTAATTCATCAAAGCCGTTGGCAATTTCCAAACCTCGCCAATAGAGCTCAACGCGTTCAGCCCATCCACTCTCACTTATCCGACTCAAGGCCGCCTGAGCCGGCGGGAACTGGGTAATCAAAATCGGTTGCTCCTGACGAACGATCCAAGGTTCTACAAATTCCAACCAAAGGCGATGAAACAAGTCACTCCATGAATCCTCGGGGGAGAAATGCAAACCCTTTAAGGAGAGAATTCGCCTAAGTTCTTTTTG
>JAPKGD010000287.1 GCA_026648125.1 Bdellovibrionales bacterium
AAATGGAAAGTTCATTAATAATGGGCAGCAGGCTCTTCGTTTAGATCAATCTAAAGTCACACAGGTTGGAAATCTTGTTGGGATAAATGCATCTCATTCTTTGATCCTTCCTTCCTTTCGCTTGTCGAGCAGTAGCGATGGAGAAATTAAGACGGCTGTCGCTAACAGCCTCACAAATTTTGAATCAAATCGTCACTTTGGTGGTGGAGTTCTTGGTTCGCAGGCCTTTCTACTAAATAACTCCAATTTGACTAACGGCCAAATTCCTAGTGAGTCTGAAGTCATTAATCGAAGAATTGCTTCTAGAGTTTATGAAGATTTGCTGTGTCATCAGCTCCCCACTCTTTCGGATGTGGATGTGCAGGCGGAAGTCATTCCAAATTCAACTCACGGTTTTCAGCAAACTTCCAGCTGCATGCGTTGCCACTCCTCCATTGATGGTTTGGGATTTGGTCTGCGACAACTCGTTGTTTATACTTCTGCACCCAACCCAATGGACACTCAAAAGGTAGGAGTTAACTTTACTGGGTATGGGCAGCTTCAACAAGTCGCAGGGGCATCCCATTTCGCCTTAAAGCCTCCAACCGGGACTTTGCATTTTCGGAGCCTGGTCAGCGGAGAAAAGATCAAGCAGTCGTTTAGCTCTCTTGCTGAACTTGGTAATCTTTTGGCAAACCAGCAAGATCTCTATACCTGTGCGGCTAAACGCTATTACCAGTTTTTTACAGGAGTTGATGTTGACCTTACCAAGGTAGCCGAAGACGAAATTGATAAACTCCATCAAGACAAGGTGCTTGAACTAGGGGTTCTGCTTAAATCCAGTCAAAGCGTAAGGACTTTAGTAAAGGCAATATTTTCGTCTGACGCTTTTAAAACCAGAAACTATAGAACCAAGGTGAGCCAGTGAAACCACGATTAGCGAGACGCGAATTTCTAAAGCAGCTGAGTGCAACGACCGCCTTGGTGGGTGGTGGAAGCCTTATATTTGATACTCTTCTTGGACCTTTGCTGCAAAAAGCTTTCGCTCAAACTGCAGGATTTGCAATTAACCCAACCGGCTATTACGTACACATGAATTTCCCAGGTGGCCCACCGCGATGGATGCTTGATCTTCCTTTAACTCCAGATGGACTTAGCGAGCGCAATTTTGAAAAAGGCAGCTTCGGAACGCTCTTCGAAAAAGGTGGAGATGGAGTCGTCCGGCCAGCTTATGTTGTCGCGCCCTTTCAAAGTGGTTCCAAAACTTTTTATCTTCCACCGGTTTGGGGGATGGGAACTTCGCAATCGGACTTTCGCCAGCTTCTCGATCACACTCTATTTATTCGTGGTATGGACATGGAGATCAACAACCATGGTCTGTCCAATTCTCGACAGATCGCACCGATCATCGGCGGATTGAGTCTTTCAGGAGTTGTTGCTGACGGTGCCAAGAGACCGATACCGACTGTTGTAGACAGTTCTTCAAACGCGGCGGGTGCATTTAAGGGCCGTAGTGGATTTGGCGCAAATGTCATCAGTTATACGGAAAGTGCATCGACAAATCCGATTTCAAGTCTTTTAAAGGCCTTTCAGGCATTGCCCGCAGACCGCTCGATCCACGCAGGTACGAGTCGCACGCTGCAAGATCAAGCCTTGGATAAATTTGATCAGTTTGCTCAGGCCAAAGGCGTTACACGAAGTGCCCTTAGTCAAGGATACGAAAATGCATTGGCCCTTATCGATCAAAATATTTTTGCATTATCAGACCAATGGGCCACTACGGTCGAAAAATATCGACAGCTCATCGCGGCGGCCCTTAAGCCAGCAAAAGGTACCTTGCCAGGTCTATTTGACCTGAAAATTCCCACTCGATCCGATGGAACGTGTTTAGCTGCGCAGAATACACACGCGGATCTACCTGATTTGAGAGATATGGTTACTGAAAACATTATTGCACCGAGAATGGCAGAAAATTTTGCTGTTGCGGAAATCCTTCTCGACCGAATTACTTCAACTATGACCTTAAGCTTTGCATCCCCTCAAAATGTCCTCTACTCCTCCGGGAAATCGATCAATTTATCAAATGACCAGCACTATATAGGCAACATGGTAAGCACCTTAATGACCACGTTGATGTTTCGTGCGTTTCTCAGTTGTTTGACAGAATTCGTATCTACTCTCAAGATACGAGGTATCTTCGATCGAACAGTTATACATCTTGGTTCTGAATTCAATAGAAACCCAAAGACAGATGGCACCGGTTCGGACCACGGGGTGTCGAGTAGTGGAGCCAGTCTTATCTCGGGAATGATCGGTCAATGTGCAGTAATTGGCAATATTCAAAAGGCAACCTCGAGTAGCAGCTATAAAGGCACAATCGGCGTAGCCAAACCCTATGTTCTTGAAGGTTATGATCGCCCCATTCAGGTCAACGATGTCGCTAGAACTGTTTCGGCAATGTTGGGGGTCGAAGATGTAACAACCAATGGGCGCTCTCTTTTAGCACCTTCTGGGCAATTTTGGATTCCCAAAAAGCCGGAGGCCGAAAATGTCTAGAGCGATAAAATATAAAATCCTTACTTTAGGGGCGCTATCTCTACTGATGACTCAGTTTCAAAACTGCAGTGCCTCTGCTTTTGAATCTAAAATGGGAACTTTTGTTTTGAAGTTTGTTGAAATTGTAATGCCGCCAGATGAAGAGGTTCATAATCCTCCGGATGACATGTTGGCCGAGCCAGAGACAACTTACGCCCCCATTCTGGCCGATCGCTATGTGATTCAATCGATTCTACAAAATATTTTTGGTCCGAGTGCTCTTTCAAAAGACTCAGTGCAAGTCTATTACAATGCGCAAGAATTTGGTGGTCCCTGCTCGATCTATATAGATCATAAAAAGTACAACTCATCCAAAGACAAATGGGAGCAGGTCGAGAAGGCCGAAAGCTGTAGTCGAAGTTCCGCAAACCTATTGATAGCCCAAATCAATTCGACGGCCACCGTTACTCGCCAGGGTCTTCTCAATCGAACTTGCTCTGACCTGACGTCGGACGAGACAACTTTCTCTTATGCTTTGAATGTCATATCTGGCAACGGAAGCCTGCCAGAGCCTACTGAGGAAAATATTAAGAAATTAGTTTCGTCATTTTACCAAATCGGTCCGGAGCCCAGTCAGGAAATTGTAGACTCTTTAAAAGTCATGTTTCCGTTGCAGGATTTTGCGGCTTCCCATTGGCGCAATGCAATTTACACAGTGTGTGTCTCAAGTCATTGGCAGGTCTTATGATGAATCGAACTTTTTCGAAATTCATCATCATGGTGGTAGTCACCTCCGCAGCACTATGCTGGGCTGAAGAAATGCCGTTCTCTGTCAGAAGCCTCTACGATCCCATCTCTCGGGTTCCCGGAGCTCTAGTGCCTTTTATGGTGAGCAGCTCCCAGGTGACTCCCTTTGAAATTTTGAGTGCTGAAGCGGAGTCATTAGATTCAGTGGAGTGTCGTGCCATGGTGGATCCTTATCGGCCCAAGATTGTTCACCTTAAGTGTCTTGGCGAGGCCAATGTGAGTGTATTGATTAATATAAAAATGGAAGGTAAAGGGTATCGGCTTTCATATGGTCCGGTGGAGATTAAAAATTTTGATGACTCTTTGGTAGTCATTGATCCCGTACCGCCACCGGAAGATCCTAAAATTTTAATCGGAAAGCAGCTCTATACAAGCTACTGCATCGATTGTCATCGACCCGTTACAGATCTTCGCATGAAAACGGCATCTCAAATTCAAA
>JAPKGD010000288.1 GCA_026648125.1 Bdellovibrionales bacterium
CCAACGATTCTGATCTGGCCTTCGACCCCCTGGCCAACTTGAACGTACCGCTCAACTTAAAGTTTGCTTTCAACGATATTGAAGGAGCGTCTCACTGGGATCTTATGGTGGATCTTGTTTCAACTCGATGGAGTTCGTCCATTCACGATTTAATTAAAAAGTCATACTGGCTCTCACGCGTGACTCATCGGCGCTCATGGCTTTCACGGCTGCAAATTTATCCGCGAATTAAAATTCCTCTTCCCTCTTTGTTCACTCAACATTCTGAGAAAAAGTGAATATCAACACTTTTCTCTTCAAAGATAATTTTTATCGTTGAGTTAAAAGTTCTCACAATCTTTCACGCCCACTCACAAACGCAAAGCGTTACACCTTTTTTCAAACGAAAAGGTTTTGTTTTCCAAATTCACCATTCTTGGGGCAATGATTCCGCACACAAGACGCTGGCACAGCCGTTGCTCACGGTTTCTGGCAAAGGAAGTTTTAGGTAAACATCCTAAAAAAAATAAGGAGGGAAAGTTATGAAAAAACTTCTAGCTTCAGTAGCGTTGCTCGCGATGGTCGCGAACGGGCACGCAGAAGAGACAGGTGGGTTTTACAAAGCCACCAATGATCTGAAAGATGCAGGAGAAAAGGTTGAGAACTCTTATAAGAGTGTTCCCAATCCTCTTCGTCCATTCGCAGGCACTCTCACTTCACCAACTGGTAACGTGATTCAGTATTTTGCTGAAGGCGCGGACATCATTGCTGAAGAAGGTGTTGAAGGAATGGTTAAAGCTGTTGTTTCGAGCGGCAGTTGCTTGGAAAAGTCCGAGCACCCCGGAATGGCTGCTGGTTGCGTAGTTAAATTAGGCGGCGATGGATTCATCGTTATCTGGAACACTGCTGGTTACTCTGTAACTAACGTAGTTGATTTCGGTGGCGAGCTTCTTTCTGACGTTGCTTACATTTGGCGCGATGCTTTCTCTGACCTCGGCGACACTCTGAAAGAAGCGGGCATTCCAATTCTTCCAGAAGCTGCTTACGTCATGAAGTTCGTCATGAACGCAGCGGGCGTTATCGTAAAAGTAACTTTCGGAACCGTTGCTGACAGCGGCCGTGGTTTCATCGAAGGCGGAGCTTTGACAGTTGAGAACCTCGTCGATGTTCCCGTTTCTTTGTTGAACCTCAAGCCTAAGCGCGCAATGGAGTCTCTCGGAATCGCTATCGGTTCTGCAGGCTGCACAGCGATCGACCTTCTCCTCACTCCCGTTCACCTCGTTGTAAACTTGGTTAACGCGGCTGACGGTGGAAGCCGACGCATCCCCACTTGCTTGGAGCAGGCTAAGAAAGATTTCGAAGCCATCCGCAATGGAACTTACGTTGCTCCACAACAAGACAATCTCTACTCTCCGTAATTTAGCCTTCAAAGGTTAAACGGAATAAGCCCTCTCCCTCGAGAGGGCTTTTTTTTGCCCTTTTCAGCCTTAAATTCATTCCGCCTTAGGAAAATACCTCATAAGAGGGGGTTGCCTGACGCATGGGAACGCGCTATAAGCCTTGAGCTTCGGAGGACCGTCATGGCGAAGAAAAAGGGAAAAGTACGAGTAATCACGCTGGAATGCACTGAAGCCCGTAAAGAGGGCAAACCGGTCTCCCGCTATACAACAATGAAGAACACACAGACTCACCCAGAGCGTTTGGAAAAGAAGAAGTACAATCCAAACCTCAAGCGGCACACTGTTCACAAAGAAATCAAGTAATTCCGAAAGGTTAAGGGCCTATTAGGCAGCCTTCTTCGCACCAGGGGTGGAGGTGGTAAGCTTGTAGCCGACACCGTGAACGGACTTAATCAGCTTTCCACGAGCGCCAAGCTTGCGCCGTAAAGCCGCCACATAGCTATCAACACTCCGATCAAGAACATGGGTGGCATCTCCCCAGACGGACTGCAGAATTGTGGTGCGCGACTGAGGTTGATCCTGATGCTTGGCAAAGAACAATAACAGCCTAAACTCAAGCGGCGTAAGATCTAGGGCCTGACGACCACTCCCCTCATCAACCCACACCGCTTGGCGTTCTGTATCGAGAGACATATCCCCCACTTTGAGCACTGAGGCGGACCCTTGAATTTCAAACATCTTTCTGAGTTTCGCATCAATACGGGCACGTAATTCCAACGCCTCGGGCGGCTTGACCAGGTAGTCATCTCCCCCCAATGAGAAGCCCATGAGTTTGCTTTTAATGTCTTCACGAACTGTAAGAAAGATCACGGGGGTCAAGCGGTGGGACTCGAGAGTTCGGATCTTTGCAAGCACATCAAAGCCGGTTCCATCTGGGAGCATAATATCCAGAAGGATGAGGTCGTAAGGGCATTGTTCTGCCCGGGCAACGGCCTCCGCCACAGACGCTGCAAAATCAAAATCGTAGAATCCTGTGAGGCACTTAGATACGATGAGCTGGTGCGGGCGCTCGTCTTCCACAACTAAAAGCCTGGGCTTCCGATCCGCCATGTTGCAACCTCCAGCCTATATCTTTTCGGAATTTTGGACCTTATCTAAACCTGGTGCGGGCAAATAGACTGCCTCGAAAAGGGACTCCTATTAAAATTTGCAGATTTTATAGTCCATTTGTCCCAAATTGATACTCCACCAGACTGTTCTGCGAAAATTCGCAATAACGATGGACTTTGAGCCCGCGAAACACTATTCACCCGGTTGATGTCGACCACACGAAATCGCCAAATCTTTGAAGAGGCCTGCTGCCTCGCCCTTAAGGCAGATGGATCTCGCTTAACCTTGGCGAGAAAGGCCATCATACGTGCCCTTGCCGACGCTGAGGGCCCCCTTACGGCAAAAGAGGTCATGAGCCGAGTCTCGACTCGCCATCAAGAGCAGACAGGCTCCGTCGATCTTGCCTCAGTCTACCGCACGCTGGACCGCCTTGCTGACCTCAATTTAGTACACCCTGTTTCTCCTCAAGGTTCATACCTTCCCTGTCATCATGGTCAGTGCAAACACTCTTCACACGTATTGCTTGCCTGTAGTGGATGCGCAAAGCTTGAGGAAATCCATCTTCCCGATCAAATTCTTGGCCCTCTCTACTGGTATTTAAGCGAGAGCCATCACTTCAAGGGTGACAACCGCCCATTTCAGATCACTGGCCTATGCAAGGAGTGCAAATCCGCATGAGACACACGCACCATCACACCCAAGAGGCCGACAGTCGATTCTGGGACGGAATAGGCCTCGCCCTGTCGAGCCTCTGCGCTATCCATTGCTTGGCTCTGCCGCTTGGTGCCTTGGCCCTTGTACCCCTTGTTAATCAGCTGCCGGATGAACATCAGTTTCACTGGGGCATGGCGCTCGCCATTTTTCCCATCGGTATCGTGGCATTTTGGCGCGGCTACCAAAGGCATCACAACAAATCGGTGATGATCCTTGGCATTCTTGGGCTTGCTCTCATATGGGTGGGCCTCATCAGTGGCTCTGGTGAATTTGCCCATGATGAATTTCCTATTACCTTAATCGGGAGTGTGGCTCTGATTCTTGCTCATTACAAAAATTGGATGCTTTCTCGGTGCAAGGTCTGCAAGTCGCCCTCTGGCAGCGCACATCAAGGCGAGCCTGCTCACTCTTGAACATGGAGATGAGCGATTAGAGCTTGGTGATCAGATAAGTTCTTCCATTCTTTTGCAGGAGTGACCTTTGCCGCGCCCACCGCAAATCCTCTAAAATATATTCGATCGAGCGGAAGCACTGGGAGCCATGATGGAAAGGTCT
>JAPKGD010000289.1 GCA_026648125.1 Bdellovibrionales bacterium
GAGATTTTCCAGATGTTCGCGAACGCTTTGAAGACCGTTTTCGCTATATCTTGGTCGACGAGTACCAGGACACCAATCATATTCAGTACCTTTTGGTGAAGCTATTAGCCGAAAAGCACCGAAATCTCTGCGTCGTAGGCGATGAAGACCAGTCGATCTACAGCTGGAGAGGCGCAGATATCAGCAATATTTTGAGTTTTGAACGGGACTTTCCCGAATGCAAAGTCGTAAAGCTTGAAGAAAACTATCGCAGCACCCAAACCATCGTGAACGCGGCTTCTCACGTCATTAAAAATAACGAACAGAGAAAAAACAAAACTCTCTTTACCAAAAATGAACTGGGCGAAAAAATTGTAATCCGCGAAACAGCAAACGAGTACGAAGAGGCGCGCTTCGTTGCTCAAACCATTGAGCAGCTCATGCGACAGCACAATTATTCGCGAAATGATTTTGCGATTTTTTACCGCACCAATGCCCAATCACGGGTCCTCGAAGACCTTATGCGGAGCCATAGTCTCCCCTATAAGCTCGTTGGCGGAGTACGGTTTTACGAGCGGATGGAGATCAAGGACGTCCTTGGGTATTTAAAAGTTCTACTGAATCCCACAGACGAAGTGGCCCTGAAACGGATCATAAATACTCCGGCTCGGGGGATCGGAAAGACAACGATTGAAACCATTGAAAGCCTTGCTTCACAACAGGGCCTTGATTTCTATTCTGCGATTTCATACTGCGCTGACCATCGGCATGTGCATTCAGGAGCTGCGCGAAAACTGAGAGGTTTTGTTAATATAATTGAAAACTTGAAATCAGAAGCGGCGGGGAAGACCTTGAGCGCCCTTTATCTGACCATTCTTGACAAAACCGAATATGCTCTCCGCCTCAAAGAAGAGGGAACTCCTGAAGCCCAAGCACGAATCGAAAACTTGGAGGAGTTGCAAAACGCCATTCGCCAATTTGAACAAGAGCGGGGTGAAGAGGCGACTCTGCAAAGCTTTCTCGAGGAAATCGCGCTTGTCTCTGACATTGATCAACTCGACGAAGAACAAGATTTTATCACCCTTATGACTTTACATATCTCTAAGGGCTTGGAATATCCCGTCGTGTTTATTGTCGGCTGTGAAGAAGGGCTGTTTCCAAGCTCACGGTCTATTGATGAGGGTAGCGATGACGGACTCGAAGAAGAACGACGCCTGGCTTACGTTGGAATGACCCGTGCCCGGCAAAGACTTTATCTCACCCACGCACGAATTCGCAGAGTGTGGGGCCAAGAGCAACAGCACCCGCCCAGTCGCTTTTTAAATGAGCTCCCCAGAGAGTATGTGACGACAGAAAGCCAAGTTCCGCGCCCCGCATTTTTAGACCGGTACGCCAAATATAATACTCCCGTTCAAGCGGATGAAAGCTTTGAAGAGCGGGCCTCACGACGGGGAGGACGATCGACCGGTACATTTCCAGTCGATGAGATGCCCAATTACGAGAATTTTTCTGATGAATCTGTCTCCGGATTTCAAAAGGGCATGCGAGTGCGCCATCCCACCTTTGGTGTGGGCTCAATCTTTCAAGTGGAAGGTGTTGGAGACGAGCAAAAGGTCAGCGTCCTTTTTGCTGACCGTACCTTTAAGAAGTTTATCGCTAAATATGCCCGGCTTGAAATCGTCTAACGCGCTGGGCACCTCTTGAGCTTCTGTCGCTGACTTATTTTACGCCTTCTTCAACCAATGACTTCAGCTTTTCTGCAAGAGCATTCAAGCTCTTGGCCGCACTTAAAGTTTGATTTGCTCCCGCAGCACTATCGCTCGCCGCCTCTGACACAAGACGAATCGTCTTAGCAATACTCTCAACCGCGACATTAGACTCATGAACAGTCTTAGCCACACTATTTGTCGTGGCCGACTGCTCTTCAACAGCAGAAGCCGTTGTCAGAGAGAGATTATTAAGTTCATTGATCGCATTTGTAATGTCATTAATCGAAGTCACGGCGTTTTTCGAATCACCCTGTATGACGTTAATCTTTGCAGTGATTTCTTCCGTCGCCTTTGCTGTTTGCTTGGCAAGCTCCTTTACTTCATTGGCGACAACGGCAAAACCCTTGCCCGCAGCACCTGCCCGAGCCGCCTCAATTGTTGCATTTAAAGCGAGCAAGTTTGTCTGCTGAGCGATGGAGTTGATTGTCTTAACCACCGAACCAATCTCCATACTGCTATCTCCCAATTGCTTGACCAACTGGTTAGCATCCTCTGCTTTTTTACTTGAAACTTTCGACATTTCTGCCGCACTTGCTGATGTGCGTGAGATTTCTTTTATCGAAGCTGTCATTTCTTCGGTGCTTGCGGCAACCGTCGATACTCCTCTTGCAACCTCTTCTGCCGCACTCGAAGCCGAAGCGGCTTCATTCGTAGTTTTTTGAGAATTCTCCGACATTGATGAGGCGGTTGCTGTCAGTTCTTCTGCTGCGGCGCCTAGATCAATCGCCATTTGCGCCAATGCCTGCAAAAGCTTTTTTTGCTTTGTCACATCTGAGGCATACTTAACGACCTTAAACACCTTTCCGTTCTGATCAAGAATGGGATTGTACGAGGCCAGAATCCAGACTTCTTTACCGTTTTTGCCAATGCGCTTATATTCTTTGGACTCGTACTCTCCTCGAGCCAATTTTTCCCAAAAATGTCGATACTCCATAGATTGCGCAAATTCTGGTTCAACAAACATACGATGATGCTGACCTTTGATCTCAGCTATCGAATAGCCCATGGTCTTTAGAAAATTTTCGTTGGCTTTTTGAATTGTTCCATCGGGAGTAAATTCAATAATGGCCTGAACCTTATCGATGGCAGCAAGCTGACCTGCGAAATCGGCATTCTTGAGCTTTTCTGCAGTCACATCAGTAGCATATTTTACGATTTTAAATGCGACACCGTTCTCGTCAAAGATCGGATTATATGTAGCTTGAATCCAAATTTCCTTGCCGTCTTTACGAATTCGCTTGAACTCACCTTGGTGAAATTCACCACGTCCAAGCTTTTCCCAGAACTGCCGATACTCAGGAGTTTTAATGTAGTCTTGGTCGCAAAAAATGCGATGGTGCTTTCCTTGAACTTCGGAAAGCGAATAGCCAAGGGCCTGGAGAAAGTTGTCATTTGCCGTCTTAATAATGCCGTCTAAATCAAATTCGATGACAGCCTGTGCTCGCTTGATGGCGTTAATCTGTCCACGTAGATTCCTCAATTCTTCTGCGCCTTGGTCCGCTGAAGCTAAACTTCCATTCTCTAATCCTGCCGCAAATTAAGATCGTGCCGACTGCATCATGTCCTCCAGTTGATATAGACCTTTCTATATCGGCTAGATTTTCACGTATATTTGGGCAAAAATGGTGTAGGATTGGTCTAACCGATTGGGCACAACGGGTGCTCATTGTTTCAATACGAGACTTTTCTTGATTCAAATCTCAAATGGTTGCCGGCTCGACCTCGGTCACGGATCGATACAAACTGGACTCATTGAACGGAGTAGAATAGCTCTAAATCTCGAAATGTCTGCTTTGATAAATTCAAATTCTTATTGGTATTGAAAGTCGATTTGAATTCCAAGGTAATTGGAATTGACGCCAGGACGAAGCGGGTCTCGTTGGGAGCGTAAGACGAGATGACCCTTTGCACTTTGAATGAATGGGCGACCTAAAAATCTATCTCCGGCCCGTCGAGCTGATGGGGATGTCGGTGGCAGAGGCCAAAGCGAAAGGCACGACTGCTTCGCCT
>JAPKGD010000029.1 GCA_026648125.1 Bdellovibrionales bacterium
CGAATCCTGACCAACAAAGCTTACATCGGCCTTCGAGAAGTCAATAAATCAAGGACGGAAGTCGATGTTGTGAAGGCCGCATGGCCTGCGATCGTGGGCCTGGATGCCTTCAATCAAGTTCAAGAGCGGCTTGGAAATAACAAAAACAAGTACAAGCCTATCGAATGGAAAAAATATCCGTATCCAATGACCGAGCTTTTGGTGTGTGGCGAGTGCGGCAAGAAGCTTGGCGGTAAATCTGCTCATGGCAGAAATAAAAAGCACCATTACTATGGTCACCCAAGGCAATTGAACAGTGATGGCGTGACTCATCTTCAGCGCTGCCGACTGGAGCGAGTTCGTGCCGAGCGGATTGAGGATATCGTTTTGAAGTCTCTTAAGAAATTGATTCAAACCCCTGGCCTTGTGGAGCATTGGCTTGAGATTTACACGAAGAGCACCCATTCCGAGATCCCAGCTTTAGAGGCGAAAGTAAAAGCCATGGACTCCGAAATCGAATCCAAATCCAAGCGGGTTCAGAACCTGGTGTCGAGAATTGCAGAGCTACCAGCATATATTCCAACGGACATTTTCTATCAGCAAATCAAAGAAACGAATCAGAAGATTCAAGAATTGAAACAAGCCAAGCAAGAGCTGCAATCCAAGTCGATCACCCTGAAAGGCCAAGCAATCGACAAAGATGGCCTTGTCGATAAGATCAAAAACACTTTGGCGAAGTTAGAAGAGACTCCGGTTGAAAGGCGCCGGCCCCTTTACGCCAACCTTATCCAATTCGCTGAACTTCATCCCACTAAAATCAAAGTGGGCGTCATTGCTCCAGAAATAGGACAATACAAAGCCACCGGAACCGGAGAGGTTCCAGGGAAGGAATCTGATTTTCAAAATTTCGTGGGTGAACCAGGGAAAGTCATCGATCTCGTAAGGCGTGGCGGTTCGGCCAGCGTTACGATTGGTGCTCGGCAAGGGACTTGAACCCCTACACCCTTGCGGGCACTAGACCCTGAATCTAGCGCGTCTACCAATTCCGCCAGCCGAGCAAATAGGCAAGAGAGCGCAATTTACGCATAGCTAGGGCCTCCGTCAACCCCGAGGTGAACCACAAAAAACCACCAGATTTCAAGGTTTTACAGAGCGCACGCGAGTCAGTGGAAAAAGCCCCAGCTGAAGTCGGTAGACCTCCGATCGGCGCACTCCCTTGCGATTGAGCAAGAGGCTTAAGTCTTTGAGGCATCGATAGATGATCTTTCGCGCTTCTGGCAAATCCTGTAGATCCATTGGAATTGTAATCCCCATGGAGCTTTGCTCCTCGACTGGGACTTCATCCAAAGCTTTAATCTGCTTCTCGAGCAATTGCTTTTGCAAGTTTAGAATGGCCTTTTTTGATTTCACATTACCCAAAGTCGACGTTTTAAAGCTCGTAACCGCCCACATTCCCTTCTTTGAGCGTCGAAGTAAACCTGCTGACTCCAGATCAGATAACGCCTTGCGAGTCTCCTGCAAGTCGAGACCCAACGCCTCAGCAATCCACTCTTCTCGCCCATTAAATTCATCCAACAGGAAGAGTTCAAGAATAGTGCTGTGATACCAACGGCCCAATATTTCTATCTGACCATCTGTCAGCTGGGAGAAGTTAAGAGGATCTTTTTGCTGAGCTTGAAGGGCGAGCTCAACGTCCTTTTCGCTCCAGCCCAGAGCTGAACCTACTCGTTTCACATTCTGTGCTGAGATTCTTCTCTTTCCCGAGAGCATTTCGCTCAAGGCCGCATGGCTGATTCCAAGAAATATCGAAAAAGCCCGCAAGGAGTACTTTGGGTTGATCGACTTTCTTCGCTCGAATTCCCTCTTGATTAGCTCTCTCAAGTCAATTTTTGGGGAAAAGGCCAAATGGTCTAATTCCATAGGAGGACCATACTTCTAAAATGTTATAGCACTCAAGATGGAATCCCAAAAAGGTGGTCCAAATCAAATGGACCACTTTGTGGGCCAGCTCACCTCCAACTTTGTAGATAAAATTCCTAGGAGTCCTCAAACTGCATTCAGCTTGTAATAAACAAGGAGTGTTGGAGATGGGACCGGCCAAACTGCTTCAGATCGCATGGCACGAAGCAACCTCAACCTCAAAACGAACCCGAGTACCAGAACCGGATTTGGTTATGGAATCCACCGACCAGGTCAGTGCTTTTACTAAAGGCGGTAAGACTGGAGGCGCATTACTTCCCCTTTACCAAACCCACCTGGAAAGATTGGCGAGAGTCCTCGCCCCCGGGGATCGCATTCTTGATCTTGGTTGTGGCTCGGGCGAATTGCTCTGTCGGGCGGCTCAAATTTTCTCCAAATGCCATTTTGTTGGCGTAGATCTCTCCGAAGAGATGCTCCTCGCCAGCCAAAGCGAGATTCAACGTTTGGGCCTTAGGAATGTTGAACTTACTCAGGATGACATTTCTCGTCTAAGCCAATTTAAAGAAAACTCATTTAATGTTGTGACCTCCAGCTTAGCTTTTCACCATTTGCCCGATGCTGCAGCCCTATGCTCTTCCTTTGCACAAATTAACCGCGTCGTGGTCGAGGGCGGCGGAATATATATCTTTGATTTGGGACCAATCAAATCGGAGACTTCGGTCAAACTCTTAGTCTTGGATCAACGGGCAACTCAACCCCCTCAACTTGTGGATGACTACGATAAATCACTGAGGGCCGCATTTGATCTTGAGGACTGGCAGATGGCCCTAAAAGAACTCTCTAAAGTGCAATGCAAGTTCACAACTTTGCCGTTGATTCACTTTCTCGTCCAAGTGACTTCCAAAAGGGTGGGCGAATATCCCGGTTCTCGGGATCAGCTCAATTTGATGCGAACCGAGCTCAATTCCGAGCAACTCCGAGAGTATCTAATTCTCAAACTAGCTCGTTAATCTATCACTCGGCCAATCCAAGCCTTAAGATATTGCCCTTCAGGAAAAGTCATACGGATGGGATGATCCGGCGCCTGTACGCCTCGAGCGAGATACCGAATCCTTCTTTCAGACTTCAACTCAGCCTGCCTTAACACTTCAAGAAAGTCAGAATCGGAAAGATGATGGGAGCATGAACAACTCACAAACCACCCTCCCTTTTTAACCTTATTCATCGCGAGAACATTGGCCTTCACATAGCCTTTGAATCCAGCCCCATGGTCCTTTTTTGATTTGATAAAGGCCGGGGGATCACAAACTACGATATCTGCGTCGGGAATGCCCCCAAGTCCTTCAAGAATGTCTCGGCAGTGAGTATTGGCCAACCCTCCGGCCGCACTGACATTTTCACTGGCCAGGGCAAGTGCCGCTTCTGACCCATCCACCAAGTCCACTTGCGCCACGGCCCCCTTAAGCTTCACCGCATTTGCAATTTGGGAACCCCACTGCCCCACATAGCAAAATAAATCCAGGACCCTTAATGGCCCCGTCATTGACGAGGGTAAAAATCGTAAAAGTAATTCCACGTTTCCAGCTTGATCAAAAAAGAACCCTGTTTTTTGGCCCGATATTAAGTCCAGATAATAAGTGAGCCCACCGACACTCTCACCCGCGCGAATCCAAGCTGGAAAGTGGTTGAGATTTAAGCCATGAGGACTATCCGCCATTTCTACGATCTCTGGCGGTTCAATCTTAAGGCCCTCCAAGCGCCGGGCGCCCACATCTCTTCGCACGACAACACGAGTCTTTTCAGGTGCCACTCCCGTAGCTGGCAAACACCAGTCTGATACCCAATCTTTAACATTAGTTACAATGTTCTCAATTCCTGCCGTAAGAAGTTGGATCACCAAGACCTGACTCTCAATGTCTTGGCTCACAAAGCGGTCTATAACGAGACCCGGAAGATCATCAGCTTCCCCAAACACCAATCGATGTGAATATGTTTTAAGCCCCAGCTGCTCACGGTATTTTCCGGCGCGAATGACTTTTTCAGCAAGAAACTCCGGGGAATAGGCCAAGACTTCACTTGAGTCGCGCGAAAGCGAGCGAAAGCAGATCAACGAATGCGGATTTCCATAACCACGAGCTAAGAATAGACCTCGCTCATCACGAATCTCTATAGGTGAACCTGGATCGACTCCCTTTGGGCTTGAGGCGAGTTCATTGGCAAAAAGCCAAGGATGGCCGGCTCTAAAGCGTCGGCCACTTCGGTGGGGTAAAATCCATGTGGTTGATTTCATGGGCCTCAAGTATCACAGAGGCAAAATAAGTCAAACTTGCACCACGCGATCGATGCCGTTCTTATCAATCACAATCCGATAAAGGGCCACTTTGCCGTCCTCTGAGTCGTGCTTTCGATTCAGGGAAACAGCTATGTGAAAATGGTACACGCGGTGAGAGCGAATTCGCTTGAGCTCGCCACAGTCATCAAAAAAGCTCAACGTCTTATAAGGATCATCCAAATGCTTGAGAAATCGCTCAATATTGACTCGAACAACCTGTTGAACTGAACGTTCAAACTCCCCATAAGAAGACACTTGGGGCTCAAGATCAAAATCTTGACCATAATGAATTACATCTTCGGGCAAATGCCGTTCTGCCTCACTCAAGTCTCCGCCACGTCTCGTATTCAAAACCGATGCAGGAAGGTCCTTGAGGTGCCTTAGTGAGAACCATTCCCGCACTTTCCCGATGCGCTTTCCCTCAGCCACCAAAGATTGCTCCGCCTCCGGAAGGATGGACTCAAGCTTTTTAGTAAATACGGACCTAAATTTGTCCTTTAGACGATCTTTCAAAACGTAAAACGCCACCCCAGTACAAATCACCATTGTTCCCTGAAGTCCGATTCCCTGAAGTTGGGGCTGACTAAAGTATTCGAAGGCGGCCGCCCAGAGAGCGGCAAAAGCCGCCGCACCGGCTGCCGCCGGTTCACTAAATCGTCTCACCGTTTCTTTCCGGTCGACCTCAATAAACATTTGAGATTGAAAAAATTTTTTTATCTGACTGAGCCTTAGCAGACTCAACTCTTGCGTCACCTCATCCACATCCCATTGAAGGTGTGCTTGTTGATAGGCTCTAGCTTCAACCTGTCTGAGGTCATGAATCGTCGACTTCAATTCTACCCAAAGGGCCTCAGTCTCGGCTTGAAGTGCCAATTTGATACTCTCATGCTCAGCACCTAATCGAATGAGAAAGTCCGTATAGAGACTGTGGACATATTGATTGAGCAGCCGGAGGACAGGAATATCCTGAGCCTTGGGTTCGGTGGAGATGCGAACGGTCTCCCGAATCAGTCGATCTACTTTGAGCAATGACAAGATGGCATCCTTTAATATTCTATCCGGATGTGGCGCCATATTCGATACCGAGGTGGCCGCCAGCATTTCCTGCCGGATCCGTCGTGACTCGTATCTCAGGAGCTCTCCCAGGACTGCTCCAAGCTCTCTCGTTTTATTAAATATCTCGTCAAGGAGAGGACTCGTTCCGACCTGAGCAAAATGTTCGATGGACCGTCGGAGTTGCTGTAAGAGCTCACGTACACGACTCTCTTGACGGCTCACCGCCTGTTGAATGGCAAGCCGAAGGCGCCCGTGAAAATCATGTCTGAGTTCGCTTCGAGACCAGGCCTGGCGCAGGTGAAGGTTGCCTGGTAGAAATAAATAGATGTCGACCTTTGCCCGCTCTCTAACGGATGAGCATTGGAGAGCAGCTTTAAACTCAAGATTGTGCTGATCGTGGCGCGATACCTGAAATGGAAATTCGCTCATGACAGGCTGAAACGTCGCCCGTGGCCCTATGACTTCATTTAAGATTGGTGGATTCAATCCTTCGACCCCCCATCTTCAATATAGTCCAAATAAATCAAGTTAGGAAAACAACATGATTTTGTCTCTGAAACAAAAAAATCTTATGTTTCACACCTTCACGAAGTCTGAAAAATGCAGGTAATTTTTTCTCTCCTTAAGCGACAATTGTCACCTGATATCGGATAGTTAGGCGCCAATTTTGCGCACCACAAAGCCTCGATTGGGCGGAACTTGAACCTCCAAATCTCGTTTAAGACCTGCCTGAGTCAAAAACTCTTAGGCACAGATCTTGATGAACTCCAGTTTGGAAGTCTCGAGTTCTCAATGGGTTTGGACTCGAGGAGGAAATATGGAAACTGGGTTGGGGATAAAAAAGTGGATATTTGCAGCAGGCTTAGCTGCATTTTCTCTGAGCGCAATCGCAGATCGAGTGCCAGCGATGTTGCCGATCGTGACGAATGATCTGGACCTCGTAAAGCAAATGCCCCCTCCCCCCCGTCTCGATCAACCACTTCCGATCGACGGCCGAAGATTCCCACGCCTCTGGATTGGAACAATTCGTTGGGAGCAACCGATAGATCCAGTAAAGTTCGCTGTGAACTCCCGTCTATCACCTATCGCTGAGTATCGTTTTAACTTTCAGATTATTCCCCAGCTAAGAACACCTGAAAATCGCTTTAAGAATTTACCAGAAGGCTATTACGTGCTTCGCATGACCATTTTAAGGCCTCTGGTCGCCGGAGAAGATGAGCCCATCAATGAGAAGAGTTTACCTGGCCACAGCTATTATCAACGCTATATTGCCGGGTCAGAGAGACTAGTCCAACTTACTCAAGGGGCAATAAAAGCCAACGTGGCGTTTCGCTTTCACTCCATTTCAGCAACGGCCATGAGAAACACACTTCTCATTCAGGTCCTTCCCGTTAAGGCCTCAAGTCTTAAAAGAGACAAGAATGGTTTAGTGGCGGCAGATTCAAGCTATGAGTTGGAACCTATCCCTAATTACCTCGCAAATGTGACTCGAATTCCGTTTATTCCTCGTTACAGCTCTGGTTTGGCCACCCCCCCTACAGCAGTGACAACGGATGATATATCTCCTGAGGAATCCATCGATCTCGGTCTATTTAATCGTCAGGCGGATGAATTTGTTCGTCAGCAGAAGAGTCTCCTCGTGGAGAAACTTAGCCCAAAAGAATTTGCTGAAAAAATGCAACTCCTCTATCTCGACTGGGAGAGTCGAGCTATCGACAATGCTCTCAACCAGCCTAACATTAGGGTCTCGCCATCAAGTCTGCGATCCGCTCTCCAGGGGCTCCTCGAAGACAAAGACCAATCCTTAGAAGTGAAAGAAGAAGTCGCTAAGGGAATTTGTCCGCTCATTAACCTCGGTGTTGAAGTAGATCGAAGACTTCTGGGTGGAGCTGGAGATAAGAAAAAAATGGAACAGTTACTCAGATGGAGTATGGTCCTTCGCTGTCTTACCAACGTCTCAAACGCATTTCAATTGAGCCAGCAGATTCATACCTACAAAGTGAGCGACTTCCAATATGTTGAGGGAGCCCCCACCCGACTTGCCCTCATGGCCAACTTTGGTACAAACCGACAGAATTCGCTGGATACATTTTCAAGTTTTCAACAGGGCTTTAACCCCCTCGATATCAAAGGAATATTTCGGCTAGGCTATACCTACACAGTAAATGAGACCCGAAGCCGTTCAAAGCTTGAAGGGACTCTCGTATCTGGCGGAGCCGATCTCGACGTCCATCACTGGGATATGCAAATTAAAACTTCGGACTTTCAAGTTTGTGTCATCGTGCAGCCGTCTAAATCCGTTTGGGCTTTTGGTCAATTCAAGGGGCTCTACTTATGCTCCGAGCGAATTCAAAATCGCCCCTTGGAATTTCGAGAGCGCTATTATCACATTTTTCCATCGGTAGCGGCCTCGCCGACGATTGATACTTTCAATCCTAAGAATCAAATCGCAAACATGGTATTAAGAGGACAACGGGACTATTTCACCTTTCTCAAGTCTATTCATAGTTATATTCGCCCCACTCATGAGCAGGGTCGAGATCCGAGCGATGAACTTCGCTCTGCACTCAATGTCTATCGAAGTACTCCCCCCGCTCTTGCTTCAATATTTAGTCGCCCCATTTCACTCTCAGGGGCAGAAACAGATGAGCGACTTCGTCAAGCCAACAATCCCTCTCTATGGGATCGTCTCATCCACCGGTATGATGATCGTATCAATTAGCTAGAGTAGGATTCCACTCAGAAACAGGCTGGCGGTTGAAAAATAAATAATCAAACCTGTCACATCGACCAATGTGGCCACAAAGGGAGCTGATGCAACCGCTGGATCCAATCCCACTCGATGTAAAACAAAAGGCAACATTGCCCCTGAAATCGATCCCCATAAAACAACCCCGACCAGGCTTACTGCCACCGCAGACCCAATAAGAAAATAATGTTCCAAATAGCCCGAGTCCTTAATTGGCCAGAGAACTACCCGCAAAAGCCCTATGACTCCCAAAAATGCTCCCAACGCCAATCCCGTCCGAAGCTCACGAACTAGAACTCGCCACCAATCTCTGAGCTGGATTTCTCTCAGCGCCAATGAGCGAATAATTAAGGTTGAGGCCTGAGAGCCGGCATTTCCGCCACTTGAAATAATGAGCGGAATAAATAATGCCAAAACAACGGCCTTCTGAATTTCATCTTCAAAATATCCCATGGCAGAGGCCGTCAGCAATTCTCCGGCAAAAAGTACGGTCAGCCAGACGCCGCGCTTGCGAACCATCTCAGAAAAACCAATTTTCAAATAAGGGGCATCCAAAGCCTGAGTACCACCGAGTTTTTGAATATCTTCGGTGGCCTCTTCTTCGACAACAGTCACAATGTCATCGACCGTTACAATACCCTTCATCTGGCCGGTTTCCCCGAGCACCGGCAGCGCGAGAAGGTCGTGCTGAGAAAATTGACGAGAGACTTCTTCCTGGTCCATGTCTTCGCGAACTGCAATCAGCTCCGTTTCCATCATGTCCCGAATCAGTTTATTGGGGGGCGCTACAAAAAGATCACGAAAGGATACGATACCCATGAGTCTTTGCCCCGCATCCAGCACATAGGCGTAGTAAATAATTTCGATGGGGTTACGGGCCTGGGCTCGGATGTAGCGAATCGCCTCTTCCACTGTCATATCAGGCCGCAAACGAATATACCGGGTATTCATAAGTCCCCCGGCATCATCTTCTGCATAGGCTAAAAGGCCCATAACTTCATGGCGAGACTGCTCATCCAAGAGCTGGAGCGCCTCATTTCTCTGTTCAATCGGAAACAACTGCACTAAATCCGCAGCATCATCTGGGGCAAGTAATCGAATCCAAGATCTCTTCTCAAGCGGAGAGAGCTCACTTAGAAGTTCATACTGGTCAGGGGCTGCAAGGTTTAGAAAGAGCTCTTCCGCATCAGTTCGCGGGAGCTGATTAAAATGGAGCTTACGCTCCTCGAGAGGAAGCGAGCTCCAATGCTCGATCAATGAAGTGACCGAATTGACGTCGAGTTCCGCCGGGGTCTCCATCACAGCTTCCCATGTTAAAGTCCACCTTTTAGGCAAATTAAAAAAAGACGACTTGAGGAATTACCTCAAGTCGTCCTGTTTCACAATGTTAAACTTAGGTTATTGCTGAGTGAATCGACCACTCAGATAAGAGACCCTTCGCTCCCAACGGCATTGGTAGCCTGGAGGAGGGGGATTTCCCGGAGGTGGTCGATACCCTGGAGGCGGTCGACGTGGTGGTGGTGGACGTCGCTCGGGCGGTGGTGGCCTTGGCCCCGGTCTTGGCTCCGGTCGACGATCAGCGCGTTGCCAGCTGCAAATTCGCTCTTCCCACTCCTCCCGCACAATTGAAGCATCTAAGACAAATTGGCCGTCTTTTCGCGAGACATCGAAGTGAATCGCCTTTCCTATTGCGCGAAAGCAATTTTCACTTTCTAAACGAAAGGAGACGCGCTCGAGCGCCAAAGATTTATCTTCATTTTCTCGAACCGACGCCGAAAGAACCTCTCCAAAAACAAACGTACAGGCCTGATCTTCTTGAGCGAAAAATTCAATTTTTGGCTTATTTCCTTCTAAGACATAGACCATGCGATAATGTTCGCCAGCAAAAGAACCTAGG
>JAPKGD010000290.1 GCA_026648125.1 Bdellovibrionales bacterium
GGGCAGCGACAGTGACCTCCGAGTGATGTCCGACGCAGCTGACGTACTTAAAGAGGCCAAGGTTCCTTTTGAAATTAGAATTGTCTCCGCTCACCGAACTCCTGAGTTTATGCAAAACTATGCTTTGCGCGCAGAAAAGCGCGGTATCAAGGTCATCATTGCGGGGGCCGGCGGAGCCGCGCACCTTCCGGGAATGGTTGCCTCTCTTACGCCACTGCCTGTAATTGGCGTCCCCGTAAGTGTTGGCAAGCTCAAAGGCCTTGATTCACTGCTCTCGATTGCCCAAATGCCCAAAGGTGTTCCGGTCGCGACCATGGCTGTGGACAACTCCGCCAATGCGGGGCTTTTTGCTTTGAGAATTCTTGCGCTGAGTAATCTTCGCCTCAGAGCCTGGTTAAGAAAGCATAGGTCTGGACAAAAGGCCAAAGTGGCCGCAGCGAATAAGCGCCTGCTTTAAGCTTAAAAAGGTCCCTCCTTATCTCAATCTGAGAATTCGAATTTTTCTTCACATACTCGATTTTGGCGTCGCTTTTCCGATAAAGATAGGTACGAGGGATGAGGTGAAACAAATGTCAGATACTAATGCTAAGCCAAAAGAGACCATCGTCGTTGCCGAGGACTCGGCTCCCAATCGAAAGATCTTAAGCCACCTGCTGCAGAAGCTGGGTTACCAAGTGGTGGCCTGTGAAAATGGTCAAGCTGCACTTGAAGCCATCAAGAAAGCTTCGGATCAAAATGTGGTCGCCGTTTTGTCGGATGTGATGATGCCCGAGATGGACGGTCTGTCCTTGCTTAAGGCGCTTCGCGAAAATGAACCTACTCGCAACCTCCCTGTGGTGCTCGTGACCGCTGTGTCGGACAAAGACTACATTCTTCAGGCAAAGAATTATCAAGTGAATGGATACATCCTTAAGCCCGTTACATTCCAGCGAGTGCAAAACAAACTTAAAGAACTGTTTCCAGATAAAATTTTTCCGAAACTGGCAGCCTAGGAACGACCAACTATGGGTGCGGCACCAAAGCTCACAGCAGATGATATCCTTGGGCGGCTAGACGAGCTCCCCACCCTTCCGGCGATCATTCATGAATTGTCCCAAGTCATCAATGATCCTATGTCTTCGACCACAGAAGTTGAAAAATTGATGACTAAGGATCAAAGCTTAACCACCAAGGTACTTAAGCTCGTCAACTCCTCGTACTATGCGATCCCAGGCGGAGTAAGCAATTTGGGCCGGGCCATAGCCTACCTGGGATATGATACCGTCCACCAACTCGCACTTTCTTCTTCGATCCTTCAAACACTCAATATCAAAGGCCCTCCTGAATTCAATGTAAAGGAATTCTGGAAGCACTCCTTCGGTGTTGCGATAGCGGCTGAGACAATTGGTCGAAAGATTCGCCATCCAACCCCTACAGATCTCTTTACCTGTGGACTTATTCACGACATGGGAAAAGTCGCTTATTACACTTTGGCGCCCGGAGATTTTTTAGAAATCGTGAGAAAGGCGGAAACTGGCAACATCAGCTTCGCCGAGGCCGAAGCATTGATCGAAGCTCCTCGTCACACCTTAATTGGATATCGGCTCGCTCAAAAGTGGCGACTTCCCACTCAAATTCAAGCGGTCATAAAGCAGCACCATCAAAAAGACCCAAATATTCGCGGAGGTCTTTCCACAGATTTGAATCACACAGTCGATGTTGTTTATCTCGCCAATCTACTTATTCACGCGATGAAGTTTGGCAATAGCGGGCACCATAAAATGACCGGAGCTCCCGTAGATGTCCTTGAACGACTGGGCATCAATCCTCAAACCGATCTTAAAAAGATCCTTTTGGAGATTAAAACCAACCTCGATCGCGCAGGTGAGTTCCTTCATGTACTCGAAGGTGCCGGGTGAACCAGAAGCAGCATTTTCCCATTCACGCTCTCTTTCGCATAATGGCCGATGAGGCCATTATGGGATTTGTTACGTTTGATATTGAAGACCGCTCTTGCCTCTACATGAACAAGCGCGCAAGAGAGCTCTTTGAAATCCTCGACGATGATCAACCACTCATTCTTGATTCTATTTTCGGAACCGAATCCCGAGGGGATTTCAAAGCCTTCAACGAAGATCTCATTGCCCACGAAGGTCTGTATCAGGATGTAATTCTCATGCGTGAAAACGGCCAATCCTTTGTGGCCAATGTGGGCGTTAAACGCAGTACTGTGGGCGAGCAGCACGTTGTAGTTCTGATGATCCAAGACGTAACGCTTCAGAAGAAACTCCAGCGTGAAGTGGTCGCAAAGCAGCTTGAAATCAAGTCCGCCTACGAAGAGCTTCTCAAGCAAAACAAGCAACTAATGGAGCTCGATTTAGCTAAAAACCGCTTCATCGCTCTCACCACCCACGAACTAAGAACTCCACTGGCGGCGATGGTGGCCGCCGCTGAAATTCTTCACATGAACCTCTATGATACGCCTGAGCAAATGAAAGAATTTATTGATATGATTTTTGAGCAGGGCCAGCACCTACACGACTTGGTCAATGACATTCTCGATTTTGCCAAAATTCAAGCTGGAAGAATGGACTTTTATATTGAAGAACAGGATATCCACCCCGTACTCACGTCAATCAGTGAGGGGTTCGAGGGTATGGCCGAATCGAGCAAAGTTAAAATTCAATTGAATTTACCTGAGTCTCCCGCTCTTTGTTACTTTGACGAGCTGAGAATCAAGCAAGTTTTCTCAAACATTATAAACAATGCCATAAAATATAATCGTGAAGATGGTGTCGTTAAGATCTGGATTGAAAGTGACGAGGAAAATTTGAAAGTGTTCGTCAGCGACACTGGAAAAGGCATTCCCAAAGATCAAATCGAGAAGGTTTTTAATGAGTTTGAGACCTTGGGGCAAGTGGCCCAACATCATAAAGGCACAGGCCTAGGTATGCCCATTAGCCGTCGGCTGATGGAAGGCATGGGAGGCCGCCTTCTCGTTGACAGTGAAGTGGGCGTTGGATCCAAATTTTGGATTGAGATCCCACGAAAAAAGGTGCTTGCCGAGGAGATCTATCGCCCCCGCCCGGGTGGACCCACGGGCGATCTCGCCGCTTAGACCAATACAATATTACTTTTGATATAAGAGAAATGGCCTACGTTCTTCAGCCCAACTCTGCTCGTCGAATTTAAGAATTTTATCTAGATCCTTCGCATCTGCAGATTTGTCTTCCACCCAAAGACGAAGTCGATCATCTCCACTCAGAATATCGATGGGCATTTTTTCCCTTTCATATTCGTAGGGAGGCTTAAGCCATAAATCAAAATCAGGCATACTTCGACGCACCAACTTTAAAAAGGCTGAGACAAGGCGGTAGGGTTTAAAATCGGAGTGATTATAAAAAGGCCCATCCACATGTATCTGCAAAGCGCTCACCAATTCCCCTTTAAATTTATGAAAGGTGGGTTCAAAATATGCGGGCCTTACCACACAACCTTTTGTCCATGACAAAAAATCTTTTTTTAAGTTCTCGGCTATCAGTTGCGCTGGCAGTCCTGGAGCCCCAAAAATCTCCAAAGGCCGAGTTGTCCCTCGTCCTTCAGAAAGTTTGGTCCCTTCGAGCAACACGGTCCCGGCGTATTGAATCGCTGTAGACAGTCTTGGCATATTTGGACTGGGGTTCACCCAACTCAAGCTCGCATGGGGCCAGCCAAAATCAGGGCCGCCTTCTATCTGGTAGTCTGCCATTGTGATAACTTCGAGCTCAAT
>JAPKGD010000291.1 GCA_026648125.1 Bdellovibrionales bacterium
AGGGGCCTCTGAACCGGCGCGACGACCTGGACTTTGCGAGGAGCCGCGGCGTCACGATCGTCACGCACCAGACCTGGCAGCGCGAGGGTTCCGCGGCGATCGCCGAGTTTGTGAATCGGATCAGGGCGCGGGAGGCATATCTGACCTTTGACATCGATTGCGTTGAGCCGGCGTTTGCCCCCGGGACGGGCACGCCCTGCCCCGGCGGTTTCTCGAGCGCCGAGCTGCTCGGGATCCTGCGGTCGCTCCGGGGCACGAACATCGTGGGCGCGGACGTGGTCGAGGTCCTGCCGGATCGCGACGTGTCCGGGATCACGTCGTTCCTGGCGGCCCATGTGATCTTCGAGATTCTGGCCCTTGATGCGGCACGCCGGAGGGGCTAACCGATCCGGCGCCGGCGCGAGAGCTTCTGAAATGTTCAAGAAGGGCGACAAAGTCCGCTGCGTAGTTCTCGGAGTTGATATTGAGAATGAGCGTTTCAGCCTTGGTATCAAGCAGCTGGAATCCGATCCATGGTCAAATATCGACGAGAAGTACCGCATCGGTTCTCAGCACGACGTGAAAGTTGTAAAGACAGCGGACTTCGGCGTGTTTGTTGAGCTTGAGCCGGACATCGAAGGTTTGATCCACATCAGCGAACTCAGCACTAAGCGTGTTGATAAGCCAGAAGACGTGGTCAATGTGGGTGAATCTGTGAAGGCAGAAGTTATCACCATCGATAAAGACGCTCGCAAGATTGGCCTCAGTGCGAAGCTGGTGAAGCTGCGCGAATCTCAGGCTGATGTTGAGGATTACGTCAAGAAGGCAACTTCGACTTCGAAGACCAGCCTTGGCGATCTCTTTGGCGACACACTCAAGGCATCCTTGGGTGAGGGTAACAAAGAGTAACTCGAGATTTTATTAGCAAGTTTTTGGGCCCCTTGGTGCTAAGCCAAGGGGCTTTTTGCTTTTGGGGCTCCGCTTCTTTCGAGAATGGCGTAGGCAATTCTCCCTTTACCTTGGTAAAAATAGAGTCCGATTGAGGGAGTAGGCATGCGTAAATTTATTTCGGCACTCGTGGTTCTTTTTGCCGTTCTTTTTGTCGTGGGGTGCTTTTTAACCGTAGGCGGGGCGGTTTCTATGTTTCGGCCGCCAGAGACTCGATTGCGTGAGTCGAGCATCCTTTTGCTCTCTCTTGAAGACGTGATTCAAGATGGGGAGAAGTTTTTAAAACAACTTCGTAAGTACAGAAAAGAAAAAGACGTTAAGGGAATTTTGGTGCAGATCAATTCACCGGGCGGAGCTGTAGGGCCCAGCCAGGAAATCTACATGGAGCTCAAGCGAACCCGAGAAGAGTTTAAAAAGCCTGTGGTCGTCTCATGTCTCGGCGTTATGGCGAGTGGAGCCTATTATGCCGCGGTCGCCGCGGATAAGATTGTGGTTACACCGGGATGTATGGCCGGCTCAATTGGCGTCATTATGCAATTTGCCAATCTCGAAAAGCTTTTTGATTGGGCCAAGGTTGAGCAGTACGCGATTAAGACAGGAAAATATAAAGACACCGGCGCGCTCTATCGAGGAATGACCGGCGAAGAGCGTGAGTTGCTCCAAGAACTGGTTGATGATGTTCTTGGTCAATTCAAAGCGGCCGTGGTGGAAGGTCGCAAAGTTAGACCTGAAGAATTGGACAAAGTTGCAGATGGACGAGTTTTTACGGGCACGATGGCTATAAAGCTTGGACTGGCGGATCAAGTGGGTACGCTTGACGATGCGAAAAAGGTGATCGGGGAACTGACCGGACTGGGTGACGACCCGCAAATCTTCAAGCCTCGGGCGTGGGATAGAGAAGACTGGCGCATGTTCTTATTTGATGAGGATGAAAGCGAAGCCATTACTTCGGTAAAGGCTCTGGCAGAGAAGACCCTTGCTCTCAAGTGGCGAGGTCAGCCTCTGCTCATTTGGCCGGCGGCTATTGGGCTATAAAATGAGCAGGGCAAAGTCGAAAAAGCAGAATGCAAAAAAGACCCCAAAGAGGATTTGGCCCCAAGAGCGACGGGTGATGGCCCGTCCAGCCAGAGCGCAGTATGTCCGGGGCACAATTAAAAGCGTAAACTGTGTTTTCTGTGAGGCCAATAACCAAGGTGTGTCCCTGGAGAGTTTGGTCCTCTTTCAAAATGAGCATGCGATGGTCATGCTCAATAAATACCCTTACAACAATGGGCATCTGCTGATACTCCCACGACAGCACTGTGGAAACTTACTAGACCTAAGTGAAATTGAATTCACTGAAGTCCAACGCCAATTGCGTCGGGCTATTGAGGCTGTGGTAAGGTGTTACGAGTGTGCGGGCTACAATGTAGGGCTCAACCAGGGGCGAGCTGCTGGGGCGGGAATTCCTGACCACTTACATTGGCATGTCATACCGCGATGGACGGGAGATACTAATTTTTTTCCACTGATCGCGGAAACAAAAGTAACGGTGGAAACCTTGGAGCAAAGTTACCAGCGTTTAATAGACTTTTTTTCGTGAGAGAAGGTTATGGAAGTTTTTAACAGTACTGATTTTAAACTCGATCATATCGGCATTGCCGTCTCCAATTTGGAGGATGGGGCAAAGTTTTACCGATCTCTTGGGTTTTCGTCGATGCACGTGGAATTGGTGCCCACCGAGAAAGTAAAAGTGGGCATGTTTGAGTTGGCCAACCAGGCTAGGATTGAGCTCCTCGAGCCCACAACGCCAGATAGTCCCGTGGGAAAATTTTTGGAGAAGCGTGGGGCAGGAATACATCACATATGCTTTCAGGTTACCGATATTCGTGCTGTGTTGGCCCGTCTTAAGGATCAAGGAGTTCAGTTGATCAATGAGGAACCAACTCCCGGTGCACACAATTGTCGGGTGGCATTTGTACATCCCAAATCGACCGGTGGAGTATTGGTAGAGCTAAGTGAGCCACAAAGCCGAGGGGATGACTGATGCAATCGCGTGGGCAGCTTCAGTTTGCTGTGCCCTTCACTCCAATGGTAAAGCGCCTGGTCATTTTGAATGTTGTTATTTGGGTCGGCGCCGTACTGATTCTTCAAAGGTGGATATTAAGTCAGCCCTACATTTTTGAGTGGTTTGGACTTGTGCCTCAATCCGTGGTTCTCGACTTTTGGGTTTGGCAGCCGTTTTCATATTTATTCATTCATTCGGAAAACGTGTTTCATGTCATATTTAACATGCTCATTTTATGGTGGTTTGGCGCAGACCTCGAAATGAAATGGGGGAGTCGCTTCTTTTTACTCTACTATATGGTTTGCGGAGTCGGCGCCGCAGCTCTTTATTTGGCTGTAGTCGTGGTTTATAGCCTCATCTCGAGCAATAGCTTGGTCCTCAATGCACCCGTCGTTGGCGCATCGGGGGCCATCTTTGGACTCATGGTGGCGTACGCCAAATTCTTTGGCGACCGTGTGATTTACTTTATGATGATTACCAGCAACTTCCGAAGGAAGTTCAAGAACTTGCAGATAAGAATTTCCAACTTCTCAAAAAGATTCGACACATCCGTCCTTGCAATTCAAAAGGATTCGCAAATTGTGGTCTGTGCGAGTAAGCCGAAAATATCGGGCGTTAGGGCTAGACAAAGGTAACACTGTTGTATGGTTTTGGGTTGGTTCCCATGCTGAATATAACAAACTGATATCTCAATGAAATTTTTATACGGCAAGGCACCGCAAGCTTCTCAAATATCTGGTAGGCGAGGCCTACCCCTGGCTGCAAATTGTGT
>JAPKGD010000292.1 GCA_026648125.1 Bdellovibrionales bacterium
GGCTAAATGAATACGTAGATGTTTCGGAATTTCAGAAGGACCCGGCTCCTTTGGCCGCTCGCCTAACGGCAGCTGGCCTTGAAGTCGAATCTGTCAGCAATTTGGCGGCGGCGTTAAACAAAGTTGTCGTGGGTAAAATTGTCGAGTTAGGAAGGCACCCCAATGCCGATCGTTTGACGGTTTGTCAGGTTGACGCCGGCGAAGGCAAAATGCGACAGATTGTTTGCGGTGCCAAAAATCACAAAGCGGGTGACTTTGTTGCCGTAGCACTTCCCGGTGCTGTGTTGCCTGGAAATTTTGCGATTAAAGATTCTAAGATTCGCGACGTGGAAAGTAAGGGAATGCTTTGCTCCGAAGTTGAGCTTGGCATTAAAGACGAAAGCGATGGGATATTAATTCTTCCGCCCTCTGCGCCTGTGGGTGCTCCCTTTGCCTCTTATTATGGGTTGGATGATGTGGTTCTAGAAATTAATGTCACGCCAAATCGAGCAGATTGTTTAAGTCATATTGGATTGGCTCGAGAGATCTCGGCACTCTTTGATAAAAAAATTAAGATCCCCGCTGGTGAACCAAAAACGGCAGGTGCATTTACTAAAAAGACAATTCAACTTGAGTTGAATGATGCGAAGGGATGTCCGCGTTACTCCGGTCGATCGATTAAGGGAGTTAAGATTGGTCCCTCTCCCGATTGGCTGAAGGCAAGATTGCAGTCTGTGGGTTTGAACACCATTAATAACGTTGTCGATGTCACGAACTTTGTGATGTTTGAGTTTGGTCAACCTTTACATGCCTTTGATGTTCGCTCGCTGAAGGGAGCCAAAATTCGAATTGAAAAGGCAAAAGCCGGCGAGAAATTTGTCTCCTTTGATGAAACCGAAATCAAATTAAGCGGCGAAGAGTTGACGATTCGCGACGGTGAACGTGCGGTGGCGTTAGCTGGCATCGTGGGCGGAAAAAACTCTGGGGTGGAAAGCGATACCACCGATTTGTTTATCGAGTCTGCCCATTTTGCAGCCGATGGTGTGCGCCGAACCATGCGGAAGCTGGGGATCCAGACCGATTCGGCCTATCGCTTTTCCCGGGGAACAGACCCCTCTGTGGTGGTTGAAGCTCTCAATCGGGCCTGTGATCTCATTCAGCAAGTGGCGGGTGGGGAAGTGGCAAGTGATTATTATGATCTCTATCCCGAACCACTCAAACATGCGGCGATTCCCATTGATCCGGCCTATGTCAGTGAGCGATTGGGGTATGAAGTTGACCCAAAGGATTTCGTTTCCACCTTAAAGCGTTTGGGTTGCGGAGTGGGAGGCAAAGGGTCTTTGTTGTCAATTGATCCGCCTCAGTATCGCTGGGATTTAAGCGATCGAACCGACCTGGTAGAGGAGTATGGAAGAATTCAGGGTTACGACAAAATTCCTGAGGCTTTTCCTCATGTGAGTGTCGAGCCAATCATTCATGCTGAAGATTATTCGTTTGAAGGCGTTGTGAGCTCTCACCTAGTTCGGGAAGGGTTTCACCAAGCGGTGAATTATGGGTTTGTCTCCTCAAAACTGCAGTCAGAGATTTTGGCCGATCGAGACGCCTTTGTGAAGTCGGGGCTTGAATTGAGCTCAGAGGCAGTGAAGGTGAGAAACCCGATTAATGAAGATCTTGATGTTATGCGTATGAGTTTGCTTCCGGGTCTTTTTAAGAACCTCTTGCACAACATTAGGTACGGCAATGAAATCGGCCGTCTTTTTGAAGTGGGGCAGGTGTTTGCGACGAAGGATTCAAAGTATTCAGAAAGTCCCAGGTTAAGTCAGGTGGCATGGGGGCAGCCCGAAGGATTATGGCGAAGGGATACCTCGCGGCCCGTCGTTTTTGATCTTAAAGGTGCGGTTGAGAGAGTGCTCGAACGCCTTTCCATCACCAGTTATCAGTGGCAAAAAACTGAAAACGTTCCTCCCTTTTTTCATCCCGCGCAAACCGTTCAATTGGTGGTCGAGGGTCGCTCAATTGGCATACTTGGCAGCCTTCACCCGGCCTGGGCGGAGAGAGAGAAGCTGCGCGTTTCCGTGGCTTTCGCTGAAATTGATTTTTCAAAGCTCATGCGTGGTCAACCGAGGCAGCCTCAAGCTCAACCGATCGCTAAATTTCCGTCGGTCGAAAGAGATCTGGCCTTAGTGATGCCAGAGGCCCTTACGTCGGCTGAGGTAATCCGAGAAATCAAGAAAGCGGCGGGGCCACTTTTGCGTGGAGTTGAGGTGTTTGACGTCTTTCGCGGTGGAAATTTAGCGAAAGGACAAAAATCCGTGGCCTTTCGCATGAAGATACAAGACGACAAAGGAACGCTCACCGAGCAGCAGCTCACAGACCTACATAAGCAGGTTCTTACGACGGTGAGCACTCGCCTTAAACTCGATATTCGTCACTAAGGCGCATTTCATGCATTTAAGCTTTGGGTGGTTTAAACCACCCGGGCGCATTTAACCGCGGTGTTTTCTGTCACAGGGTGTATGACAGAAAACAACCAGGTCTCCATTTGGGAATTACTTTTTGATGGACTGGATTGCGCGGGCAGGGGGTGTGGTTATGCCTGAAGGAGGAGTTGCGGATCCTGCGCCCGCACAGCGAAGAGCAGTAAGTTGCGCAGGGTAAAGGTTTGCGGGTGGCGCACCCTGGCTGACTCCATAGCAATTGCAAGAAAACTGACCAGATGGGTTTTGGCCGCAGCTATGGCAACGCATGGAATAGCCCCCAATGGTCAGGCACACCGATTTTTGCGGGAAAGCAATGGGGTGGTTCTTTAAGAGGTGGTCAATCTGCATGGCCAAATCTTCAGGTCTTCCTTCGTTGATTGAGTAAGTATCGGCGTAGCATTTCTTTGGAACATCCGCTGCGTATGTTATTTGCGCTCGATCGGGATTGTTAAGTGTTCGCTTAAGGCAAGATATGAGTTGGCGGCGGAAGAAAACTTGATTCATAAAGCGGTTTAACTCGCGGAGTTTGTCGTGATCGCTGACGCCATCGAATAAGTGGCCTTTGGCCCACTCAGGCAATTTCTCCACTTTCTTCGGTACTTTCAAAAAGGCATCAAGTTCGGCTGGGGATGGGTTCATTCCGTAGCCGAGTTCCGGTGTGTCGCCCAGACTCATCACATATTGAAGCTTTTCTTGAGCAGACTGGCGTGAGCAAAATAGTTGGCGAGCTTCTTTTTGCTCAAGTCCAAAATAGCTGGCAAAAGCATGGGAATAGGGTGGTTTAAACCACAGGCCGCCGGAAATTCTTTCGTTAACTGCAGGGTCTCCCTTTACAAGTTGAGCGATGATTCGATCTTGCTCAGGATCACGTACGCTCAAACGGTAGCGAGCATAGGTTTCTCTTGAGCAGTAGCCCATTTCATCCAGCATCAACTGAGATGTTTTGGGCTTTACCACCTCTTTGTCTGACTCGTTAACAACGTTGCAATTTGCTTCCATGGTCTTAAGAAGTTCTGCATACTTTGTATTTTCAATGTCGCGAAGTTCTACAGGGCGCTTTCGAACTTCACTTGTCGGCTGTGGACAATTCATTCCGCAAAAATTCTCTCCCGACTGGGTGCAAGCGTCTTGAATTGCAGGCTGGATAGGTTGAGGCGCGGGCGGAGCTTCCTGGGGTGGTGGTGCAGCAACTGCCACTGTGGGGGCTGGTTTTTGCAGCGCCAGTTCTTTCATGATTGCGTCGATGCGAGTTTTTATCCTCAAGC
>JAPKGD010000293.1 GCA_026648125.1 Bdellovibrionales bacterium
AGGTACAGGTTCGCTTTACTCAACCTCAAGATGCTGGGAATGTACGGGGCTTCATGAAGGACCTCGGATACGAGAACGCGTCGGTGCAGTCGATTGAAGGTGGGGGTGAATATCTGATTCGCCTCGACCCGATCAAAGCGAGTACAGAAAAAGAGTCGAATCAGCTTCTCAATGAAACCATCAAAAAAATTACCGAGGGGCTTTCGACCCAGTTTTCTGCGCAAGGTGCATCGATTGAGCGAGTTGATACAGTTGGTCCGCAAGTAGGATCTGAACTTAAGCGCAATGGAGTCCTCGCGGCCTTTTATGCACTTTTGATGATCTTGATCTACATTGGACTTCGCTTTGACTATAAATACGCTCCCGGAGCCGTGTTTTGTTTGTTCCATGACTCATTGGTGATTCTTGGTACTTACGGTCTCTTTCAATGGGAAATGAATGTTCAGATTATGGCTGCCGTTTTAACGATTATTGGTTACTCGCTCAATGATACGATCATTGTGTTTGACCGCATTCGTGAGAACGAGAAAATCTATCGTGATCAATCTTTCCGCGAAATTTGCAATCGATCTCTCAATGACGTGTTGGTTCGCTCCATTTTAACCTCGGTCACCACCTTTATTTCGGTGGCGATCATGTGGGCGCTGGCTGGCGGAGTGATCCAGGACTTTGCGAAGACCATGGCGATCGGGATTATCGTAGGAACTTATTCAACCATGTATGTTGCAACACCACTTGTGATTCTAGTGGACAACCTCGAGAAGTCTAAAAAGCGTGCTTAATAATGTGGTTTGGCGCGGGCGGGTTAGGGACTGCCCGGCCGCCCCACTTCCAATCCCGAATTTGATTTGGCAGACCCTTTATGGAAGGGGAGTCACAGACTCATTGTCTGTGGAGTCGTGTTTAAAGCCCTCTCTTAAGAATTTGCGCTCGCCATTCTTGCTTAAAAATATGGATGTGGCGGTTGAGAGAATGGTTTCGGCATTCCAGAAGCAGGAGCCGATCTGTGTTTATGCCGACTTTGATCTTGATGGCTCATCGGGCCTCGCTCTCTTGAAATCCGGTTTGGAACAACTGGGCTATCAAAACGTGATTGGCTATCAGCCCAAGCGATTGTCCGAAGGTTATGGAGTTCATTCGGCGGCGATCAAAGAAATTGCCCAAACCGGCGCGAAGGTATTGGTGACGGTGGACGTAGGAATTACGGCGGCTGGTCCTCTCAAAGAGGCCGGAGAACTCGGCATGGATGTGATCTTAACCGATCATCATTTGCCTCATGGGGAACTGCCTCGTGTGTTGGCCCTCATCAACCCGAATCAGGGAACTTGTGACTCTGGTTTGGGGCATTTAGCCGGTGTTGGAGTGGCTTTTTATTTCTTTCTCGCCACACGATCGGCCTTAAGAGACGCCGGTCTTGGAAACACAGATTTTGACCCCAAGGAGCTTCTCGATTTTTTTGTGATTGGCACTCTCACGGACATGGTTCCACTTCGCGATGAAAATCGCATTCTTGCAAAATATGGTCTTTGGCAATTGGCCAACACAAAGCGCCCGGGGCTGCGCGCACTTCTCGACATTTTGGATCTTGGAGACCGCGATCTCAGCAGTCAGGATGTGGCCATTCGTTTTGCGCCAAAGCTAAATGCGCTCAGCCGGCTCGAGTCCTCATTAAGACCCATTGACATGTTTTTGGCTCAAGACGCTCGAGAGGCCGAACTCCGAGCGCGAGAGGTTCTCGAGTGCAATCAACGGCGAGTCTCCATTCAAAAGGAAGCCGAAAAGATCGCCAGGGAATCGGTTTTAAAGAGTAACCTGGGTTCTTGTGTTTGGGTTTGGTCGGAACAGTTTCATCGCGGGGTGATTGGACTTGTTGCCACTCGCTTGGCGCAAGAATTTCAGCGCCCCGCCCTGGTCGGAGCGATGGACGAAGAAGGCCGGATCGTAGGTTCGGCACGACTTCCAGGAAAGGGAAGTCAGAGTCTTGTCTCCGCCCTTGAGTTCGCCAAAGACCACCTTGAACGCTTTGGTGGACATGCCCAGGCGGCCGGATTTGAACTCAAGGTCGATCGAGTTGATGAGTTTGGTGGAGCGCTCAACGAGTACTTTGCCCGTGAAACTCAGAGTGCAGAAATTTATGAGTGGTATGACGCTGAAGGTGACTTGAGCGAAATCAATGCGGAGTTTATGCGCTGGCACGAGGGGCTTGGGCCCTTTGGTGTGGAATTTGAGACCCCCAAATATCGGCTGACCAATATGCGAATACGCAGAATGACGGAGCTTAAAGGCGGGCACTTGCGGCTCGATTTAGAGTCCGCAAAGACGGGGGGCCGACACCAGGGCATATGGTTTTCTCCCCCCGAAGGGGCGGCAAGCCTGGCGAAGGTAGCTGGCGAAGAGCTCTATGAAGTACTGGCTGAGCCTGCTTGGAACTACTTTCAAGGGGCCAAGTCCCTTCAGCTGCAATTAAAGGGACTTAAAGCATTCTGCCCTTGAGCCCAGTGTTCCACTGGGCTATAAAGCGCCAATAGCGAGGCGTGTCATGAGTGGAGCGATTAGAAAAAGAATAAAGGCTGGAGTGGGTGTTGCAAAGGATGGCCTTGATGCGGCCCTTTTGGCGTTGGATCACCCCCGGATTGATCGATTGATGGATCAGGTGGAGAATTTGACGGAAGCTGGGCCTGGAAGCGAAAGCGACCTGGCGCGAGTTCTTGCCGCTCGAGTTCTCAAGCGCGTTCGGTCAGTGCGTGATTCTTTGGTGGCCACAGTGAAGCGACCCAAGAAAGCGACTTCTAAAACGAAGCGCCCTCAAGCCACCAAGGCAAAAAAAGCACGCGCAAAAGTTAGCGTCGGCTCGGCAAAAGTTAAAAGAAAGCTCAAGGTTCGCGCAGCCAAGAAGAAACCAGCAAAAAGGCTGACTTCTCGGCGTGCCTGGCGCTCAAAGAAGTTTGCTTTTTCTCTTTGGCTGTTTCCACTTTCGCCTTGATTCTGAGCAACAGGTCTTTCAAGGGTTCAATCCACTTTTGTGGATAACGCTCCAGGAGAAAGAGCAAGGTTCGCAAATGATGCGCATTGCACAAGGCGTGTTCTAACTCATACAGAAAGTAGGCAGCCAGGTCGTCATGCATAGCGCGTCCTTTCAGACGCGGCAAGATGCCAATATCATTCATCGCCGCACTGCCGCGTTTGGGATGAATGGCGTAGCAGGTCAAGCGCGGTGTGCTGGCGTTGTGCAGCCAGTTCAGGACACCATTGACCATGAAGCCGCTTTCGTCAAAGTTCACCACCCTGCTGCCCGGATTGCAATCCCATCGAGGCTTCGATGGATAAGCCATTGCGGATCATGCGCATTGAGAGCCAGTAGGAAACTCCAGAGCCGATGATCACCGGTGACAAGAACAAGGGATTGCCCGAATACAACTTCCCAACCTCCGGGGTCGTGATGGCGATCAATACCAACACTGCCGGTGGAAAGAGCGCTAGGAAACGTGCCTGCCATTCGACACCTTTGGCAGCGGCACGCGCACGGGATAAGACTTCCACTACAGTCCCAAGAGTCTTTCTCAAGGACGCCACCAACGGACCAATCTCGATACGTCCTTCAATGGATGCAAGTAGTGATGTGGCAACAATGTCCACGGCAGGATTGTCCCAGGCGGTTGTCCACTCGCGAACAGCAAGTGCAGCTTCATCAGCAGGAGCTGTACGGAGTCGCACTAC
>JAPKGD010000294.1 GCA_026648125.1 Bdellovibrionales bacterium
ACCCATCGCATGGCTCAGATCCCCTTACGTTGATAAGTTTGGCACTCCTCGCCAAGGGAACTTGGTCCCCAGCAGTGAGGCCACCGTGGAGTTTTTGCCTGAGTCTCAGGCGGAGCTATGGATCGAGGGACTCGAAGGTTTTTCTCACCTTTGGCTCATCAGCATTTTTCATCAGAACCTCAATGCCGGAGCCCCTTGTAAGGTTCAACCTCCCCGCCTCGGTGGCAAAAAGGTTGGGGTTTTGGCCTCCCGCTCTCCTCATCGCCCCAATCCAATTGGGCTCACTTTGGCCGAGATTGTTCGCGTGGAAAATCGCAAGTTGGTGGTGAGAGGAGTCGATCTGATCGATCAAACTCCGATCTTGGACATTAAGCCCTATATCCCCGAAAGCGACGTGGCCCTCAATGCAAAAGCAGGTTGGGTGGCTGAGAATCCTTGGCCCGAGCTTCCCATCGAATGGACGGAGCAGTCTCTTAAAGATCTCGAACGCATTTACTCTCTTTGCGCTCCACCTGTTTCGCAAAAACAATTTCACGATTTGGTTGATGAAACGTTAAGACACGACCCACGGGCGATTCCCGATCGAGAGAAATCAAATTTGTCTTCGGGAATTTTAAGAATGTTTTGGATTCGACTTTACGACGTCGACTGTGGATTTGCATTTATCAATGACCGGGTTGTCATTCAACGCTTTCGCTTTGCTCTCCGCTCACCGCTTTATGCGCGCTTCGAAGAAAAGACCGAGCAACGCCACAATTAATCCAGCCGGACCTATCCACATAGCGGTGTGAAGGGAGTATTGGGTGGCCACAACTCCAATGCCAGAATGCATGGTCAATACGGTGAGCGAGCCCACGCCAAGGGATATGGCCATGGCAATTTGCGAATCCTCTTGAAAGCGATTTCGCACATAGGACATCGCCAGTGGATAAAAAGGCCCCATCACGAGTCCGGCAGGCACCACATACCATGGCCACTGGGACAAGGATAAGATCGAAAAGAGCAGACCGAGACCAGCCGCAAGGGTTAAGGCCAGGCGGAGGCTTTTGACCGAGGACGGGGCCCAAAGGGAACTTAGTAGGCGGCCTAAAAATAAAGCGGCAAAAAAACCGGTCAAATAGAGTGAACCCTCAACCGCCGGAATACCGTGATGAACCTCCAGCCACCGCACGAGCCGTGTTCCAAAAGAGATTTCAGCAAGAAGGTAAACGGCCGTGACAAAACCAAAGAGCCAGATATGAAGGCGGCGAAAAAGCGAGAGAACTTTCTTAGATTCACTTCCTGAACTGGTCTTAAAGGTTTGGGTCCTCTCATCTTTGGTGAAGAGGCCTCCTGCCGCCAAAAGGATGGGAAGAACTCCCACCATGGCAAAGGCCCATCTCCAGTTAAAGTTAAAACCCATGGTCGTATGCGCCAGCCAAGGTGCCAGCATAGATGCAAGTCCATAGGTCGCATGAAGCCCCGAAAGCCGCTGCGAACGCCGCTCAAGTGGCGAATACTCCGCCACGGCTACGTTTTGCGCCAGACTGGCGAGGCCGAGGCCCGCCCCGAATACGGCAGCACCAAGGAGAAGAATGATGTAGTTCGGGCTAAACGCCATAGTTAAATAGCCCAGCCCCATCACGAGCGAACTGACATTGAGTAGACCGATTGGTCCGAGCCGTCTGAGGAATGGACCGCCAAAGCCACTAAACAAACTGGCAAAGGCCGAGGTTGTTCCAAAAAGCGCAGCCCCTAAAGTTTCATTTAAGGAATAGTCGCTAAGGACTTGAGAAAAGTAGGGTCCCCTAAAATTGTCGAGAATGCCAAAGACGAGAATGCTCAAATAGGAGAGAAGAATCATCGATTACCTTTGGCAGCTCGGACACCAATAGCTGCTTCGTCCACCTAGGACTTTCTGGCGGATGAGTGTGCCACAGGTGCGGCACGGTTCGCCAGCTCGATCGTAGACCATGAATTCATTTTGAAAGTAACCCTCTGAGCCACCGGCTTGGCGAAAATCACGAATCGTTGAACCACCCTTTTCGATGGCGCGCTCAAGGACCTGGCGAATGACGGGCACCAAGCGCTCGGCTTCAAGCCTTTTTAGTTTACCCGCCAGGCGTGTGGGCCGAACACCCGCCCGAAAGAGCGCTTCCGACGCGTAGATATTGCCGACGCCCACCACATTTTTTTGATCCATCAACCAAATCTTGATGCAGGCCTCGCGGCCTCGGGTTTGAGCAAAAACCCACTCCGGCGAAAAGTCGGCTTGTGCGAGAGGTTCGGGCCCAAGGTTCATAAAGCGCTTGTATTTTTCTTCACTTCCGCGCGGAATCACTTCGGCCATGCCAAATCTTCGCGGATCATTAAATGCCAGCCGCTGGCCATCATTGAGATGAAGATAAATGTGGTCGTGCTTTCGGTCGTCGCCTGAGGGTGCCACTCGCCAGGATCCCGTCATCCCCAAATGACTCACAAAAAGGTTTTGCTCCGTTTCGATGAGCAAATATTTGGCGCGTCGTCTGACCCCACATATTCTTTGTCCTTCGAGGCTCTTTAAGTTCTTTGGGCTAACTTTATCGCGCAAATCAGTTCGTATCACCTCAACTCGGGCGATGAGTTGATCATGACTAAGAATAATCTCAAGACCTCGTTTGACTGTTTCAACTTCTGGAAGTTCCGGCATAGCCCCCCTGATATTACATGCGTCGAGTACTGTCTATTTGGAACCAGGTCCTATTTGCGGACGCAGCTCATCAAATCTCTAAGGTTCTTGGGTCCTTGGGGCTTGGAAGTCATATTCCCCTTATTGAAGACCTTTCCATCTTGGGCGGTGCGTCCGCAAATAGGACCTGGTTCCAAAAGTGCCACTAAAGGGCAACTGCCAAAGAAATCGACGAGGAGATGCGAAGGGCTGACCTTTAGATCGCTTAATGTGGGTCCTTAAATTGCACCCTAGCGACCTGATATTTTAGCGAACCGTTTAACCTGCTAATGGAATACGAGGATCTTATGCGCCCAATCCAATTTACCCTGAGCACTATCGCCGCATCTCTAATGGCCATTTCCCCCGCTATGGCGGTTCAAGCCACGGTGGGAGCCGGAGATGGATATTATCCAATTCATTCTCCTGAATCCTATGATCAGGCCGTTGCCGCGGGACACCCTTCTCCTGAATCTTATGACAGGTCCATTCGCGAATTTGACGCCCTCGACCAACTACCGGGGCTTACGAATGAAGAACTTGTAAAATTCAAAGCCCTTCGCCGATCGGTCGAGCAGCTGATGGCTAAAGGCAGCTTCATTGACTCAAAGGCAATTTCTGCAGAGGAATTCGCTTTTGTTATTAAACAGTATTCTGACTTTCTCTTCTTAGCTAAAAAGAGCGTGGTGGGACTTGAGCGCCTCATTTCTTCTAACTCAAAAGATGCGGATTTTATCTCCAGTAGCTCCACCTTACTCGGTTCTATCCACGCGGTCATCGCAGTCGGGGGAACCATCGTAGCGTTTAATGCGTTTTCAAAAATGAAGGACCCAGTTTCAGCCCGTTCTCGAGCGGGAAAGGTGATGACTCGAGTGGGCCAGGCAGGAGTTGGAACAGTGGCCGGAATTATTGGGGCTCTCGGCGGCTTGATCACTTATGGTTATTTTAATTCGGCCTTTAACTATCCAGAGAGGGTGAGCAAAGAAAACCAAAAACTCACCGAACTCAAAGTGATGTTG
>JAPKGD010000295.1 GCA_026648125.1 Bdellovibrionales bacterium
ACTATGACGAAGGTCACGGTCACTTTTGAGCGGATCCATGCTATGGCTGCGAGGGAGATTAAACTCGTCGTATTGGCGCCAAAAGTTTGCGCCACTTTGACCGGTCGAAACGACTCGCCAAATCCATCCCCGCTTTTCGGCACCAACAATAAGCGGATAGACCTTAATGAGTTCGGCCGCTGTCCCGAGAACAAACCAAAGTTGCATACACTTAAGTGTTGGTTTCTTTTGTAAACCAGTCAATCAAAGGGTTTGCTTAAAGACCTACGCGATTGACTCAATTGAGTCCTCTGATAGAATTTTGCCATGGAAACTCTAGATCCAGCACCTCTTAAAAAAGCTCGTACAATCAATTTAGACCCTCATTTTTATGGCACTTTTGCCGAAATCGGGGCGGGTCAGGAGATTGCTCGATACTTCTTTACAGCGGGCCGTGCCTCGCAAACCATCGCCAAGACGATATCTGCCTATGATATGACTTTTAGTGACTCGATCTATGGCAAGACAGGTCGCTATGTATGCGAAGACCGCGTGATCCGAATGCTCGATCATGAATTTTCTCTGCTCGTGGAGCGTCTCGGAGCCCAACGTGGAGGCCAAACCCGCTTTTTTGCACTTGCAGATACAGTAGCTACAAGCAGTCACTCTGACCCCTCCGCCAAATGCCACGGCTGGATGGGGATACGATTCCAAACCAAGCCCAAAGGCCCCACTCACGACTACATTTTGCACGTGCGTATGCGTGATCGCTCGAGACTCCAACAACAAGAGGCTTTGGGAATACTCGGAGTGAACTTGGTTGATTTGGCACATGAGATCCCTAAGGATCGGACAGAATTGCTTGAAAGACTCATGCAAAACTTGAGTTCGGATCGAATTGAAATCAACTGCCTTCACGTCAAGGGCCCTGACCTGTCTCACTTTGACAATCGCCTTCTCAATCTTGAAATGGTTAAACTACGAATTGCCGATGCCGTAATATTTGAACCCGATGGAAAAATGGCCAACCCATCGGATTTTTTGTTTAAGAAGCCGGCACTCGTGCAGCGGGGCACCTTTCGCCCAGTAACCAACGTCAATGTCACATTGATGGAAAAAGGAGTTGAACAGTTTCGCTCAAATCTTTTGAAAGGAACTGATCCTCTTGTGATTTGTGAGATGACAATGAATAGCTTGACCAACCAAGGTCAGGTTGAAGAACAGGATTTTCTCGATCGGGTGGACACGTTGTGTGCTTTAAATTACACCGTGCTGCTTTCAAACTTTGACCTTTTTTATCAACTCAAGAGTTTTTTGAGAACTTACACAGATCAACCTCTGGCAATGATTATTGGCGCCTCTTTTCTCGAGAAAATTTATCTGGGTGAACATTATCGGACTCTACCTGGTGGAGTGCTCGAGGGTTTTTCGCGCCTCTTTGATGAGTCTACTTCTTTGGTGGTCTTTCCCTATAAGTCGGACAACCTATGTCAGACAGCAAAGACTTTTCATCCTCCTGACAACATGAACCATTTGCATCAGTTTTTAATGTCGAGTGGAAAAATCGTAGACATTGCTGACTGCGATGAAGTTGATACGTCTATTCATTCGAGCGATGTACGAGAAATGCTTTCTTCGGGAGACCCCGCTTGGGAAAGTTTGGTTCCCGCGGTTGTCGCAAAGATGATTCGAAGCCGCAAAATGTTTGGCGCAAAATGAGTAGATTGTCCCTCGCAAAGAGAATACAGCAAAGACCTTGGGCGCCGGCGGTCGCTCTCGCCTTTTTTGCATTTGGAATGAGTCTGACTTTTCCATTTATAGCTTTGGACGATGCCAAGCACATCTGGCAAAATCCCTACGTCATGAATTTAACCATGGAAAATCTGGTCAAGTTCTGGCGGGAACCCTACTACGGACTCTATATTCCACTGATTTACAATGTTTGGCAGTTCCTCTCGTTTTTTACACAAAAATTGGGACTTACCCATCCTATTACTGGAATCGCAGCGCCACTTTTTCATTGCGTTACATTGGTCTTTCATCTCCTCAATGTTTACTTGGTTTGGCACCTCCTCAGAGGCTGGATATGGAATTTGCTTTCTCAGGATAAAAAACCGGACTCCCCCCATCTTCCGTTTTTGGCAACCCTTGCGACACTCCCCTTCGCCATTCATCCTCTTCAAGCCGAATCAACCGCATGGGCCTCTGGGCTTAAGGACACATTCTCTAGCTTTTTTGCTCTGATTTGCCTCACCTCTTTAAGTTCAATTTTAATTTCCGCGCCTTCGACGAAGAGAGCAAAAGGAGCCGATGAGTCGACCCTTTGGCCGATATGGATTTCAAAACGCGCCTATCCCTTTATGTTGGGAGCTGGAATACTCGCTTTGTTAAGTAAACCGAGCACGGTCGTTCTGCCGATCCTTATGCTTGCTCTCATTCTTGTTTCTCAAAAGAACTTGAAGCGATTTCTACCCATCCTGGTCATCTTATCGGTCGGCGCAGTTTGGCTCGCTTTAGTCACCAAGGGCGTGCAACCCGACGCCCGACTCGAAGTCCAACTGGAGCCTTTAAAACGCCTGATGGTGGCTCTGGCGAGTTTGGGATTTTATATTTTTAAATTTCTAATCCCTTACCCATTGGCTCCAGACTACGGACTGACGCCGGAGCGATTACTAGAAAACTCAAAATCCGGATGGTTTATTTTGTTGGGGTGCCTATTACCCGCATTGGGATTTTGGGCCCTTATGAAAAGACAATACTCCATCCGTTTGGCTGTAGTCTTTATTCTGATCGGATTTGCACCCGTACTGGGATTTATTCCTTTTGAATTTCAAAATATGTCCACTGTAGCGGACCGCTACTACTATTTATTTCCGGCTATTGGATTTGGCTTTCTCCTTGCTACCCTCGCATCGAAGTTCAGTTTTCAAAGACTCAGACAAATGGTCGTTGTTCTTTTGATCCTGTGGCTGCCTCTCACATTGGTTCAGGCCAGTCATTGGCGAACCACGGATGCGCTCTTTCTTCATACGGCCCAGGTGAATCCAAATTCGTATCTCTCACTCAACAATCTTGGACTACAGGAACTTCGCCGAGGACAATTCTCCGCTGCCGCCGAGTACCTGTCCTCAGCTCTTCAGGCAAAGCCTGACTACCTCGCTGCCATTGCCAATTTGGGAGTGGTCTATTTTAAGCAGCAAGATTACAAAAAAACGATCGAACATTACGAAACCTCCCTTAAGAAATTTCCTCCGGCGGGTCCCGGAGCACCAGCCACATTTGCAGATATGCATTTTAATTTGGGTGCAGCCTATATGAATACTCGGCAAATGGACTCGGCGATTAAAAATCTACGCTTGGCGACCCAAATTAATCCCGATCATTTCCTCGCGCACTTTCATCTCGGCCGAGCCTTACTCGCCTTGGGCGATCGCGATGGTGCCAGAATAGAGCTCTCGCAGGCCTACCGGCTCAATCCGCAGGATAAGAATCTTCGCGAAGAGATTGAAAAGTTAAAAGCGAAGTGAACTATGACCTGTGGACTGGGGTCCAATTGTCATATTGTCGGGGCATTTTGTCCCATGCCTTTTGCTCAAGAACAGAATTTCAAAGACTTAGCATGGCACCTTGATTGCTTTTAAAGACCAGCTTTAAGGCACCACTCGAATCAAAAGGAGATCCCATGAAGTCAGTTCCAAAGGTCCAGAAGTACATG
>JAPKGD010000296.1 GCA_026648125.1 Bdellovibrionales bacterium
GTTGGCATGAAAACGTCGATTTCCGCGATCGCCGCGGTGCGAAAGCACTGGGTGAGAAGTATAACCTCACCGACGAGCAAATGTTTGAGCTTGGTTCGCCCGTGCATACGGTAATGATAACGTTATTCGAAAAGCAAACATTCCTGGCTCCATTCCATGTAAGTCAGAATGATGCCGGCCATATCTATGAAGCAATGCGCATGATTGGAACGGAGCTTATTTCTTACGCCGAGAAGTACGGTGAGGCATGGGGGCGTCTGGAAGCATGTGATCACCGAAACTTTCGTGATGAACTCCCATTCAAGATCAGGGTCTTGCGACAGAAGCTTAAAGACGAGAAAAATCTTTTCGTTTCGTGACCATTCATTGAATCGTTTGAAGATCGAATTCCAGTTGCCAAATTCGCTCGGAATGTCGCGCCATGGGCAACCCATTCTCATTCGAAAAAGCATTCCTTCGACGGTTTGTCGAAGCCCGGGCTTGTCATACACTCGCGCATCGAGGATGCATGGTCCGAAGCTTCGACCAAGTCTCATCCGTAAGCATTGTTCGGGGCATGGTGATCTCGTTTTTTTGTTTCTTAAGCAAAACGAGTTTACGAGATCGCCACTTTCTTTCAATACTTACGAGATTCTCAAAATTGGAAGCAGCCAGACGAAACGTCAACAGCCCCTATTATTGCCCACAAAACCCTTACCATGGGACCAACTCCCCGATAAAAACAAAAAACTTCAACGGAAACTCACTTGGGGTGGTAGCTCAGCTGGGAGAGCATTACGCTGGCAGCGTAAAGGTCGTCGGTTCGATCCCGATCCACTCCACCAATTTGCACAATAGGCAAATTTTTGAACTCCAGACTGCCAGATGGCAGCGGGGTCTGATTTTTTTGGAAATTGAATAAGATTGGAAGAGGCTTCAGGCAATACACCCGAAGCCTCTTTTGCATTTGAAGACTGGCGTGAGACCGCCATTTGTTCGGCCATGAAGTAATGGCCCTCCAGTCGGTCTTGTTTTAGAAGAATGACGTCAAAGAGGTTTCTAAGAAGCCTTTTTATCTGCGTGGGCTTGGCACGCTTAACACCCTTTTGAAAGGTCTCAAGTCGATCCTCTATACCCCTCATTACGAGTTTGGTATCCAAAAGTGTCTCTGACTTTGTATGCAGATCAGTCAAGTGATCCTCAATTGATGCCTTCTGATCTGCCAAATTATTAAGCTGCTTATCCACCAAGGACGCCGACTTTTTGCTCAAATTTCCCTTTAGCTGAAACTTGAATACTGATTCGATTTCCTGATCAATTTTGACAAGCTTCTTTTTATAACTTGAAATTTGGTCCTTCAACTCTCTACGTCCGGCCCTTCCCACTTTTGAAACAGACTTCTCCACTCGATCTAAATGACCAGCTCTTTGCGTAACCTCAGACAAATAGTTGACGACTGTGTTCTCTAATACATCAGCACTTATTCGATGATGAGAACACTCCTTGGACTCATTGGGGATATCTTCCTTATGTGCATAGTAACGATGTACGCTCTTCACGCCATGGTTAGACTGTCCAACCAATGCGCGTCCGCAGTCGCCACACTTTAAAACTCCGGATAACAAAAAGACCCTTCGCTTTCCCTTTTTCAACTTTTCTCGGTGCAACTTTCTCGCATCTAACAACAATCTTTGAACTGACTCAAAGGTGGTCCGATCAATGATCGCAGGCCAAGCATTCTCTACAACATGGTATCGCTGCCACGGCTTCAAATGCTCCTGGTCTATATCCTTGTTACTCTTATTAACTTCTCGGTCGCCAACATATGCACGACTGGTGAGGAGATTTTTAACGGCACCAAAGGTCCACTTATTGCTGGCGGCGATTCTTGCAGTCTTTTTTTGATTACGCTTTCGAGGAACCCCGAGTTGATTCAATGTTGCGGCTGTCTCTCGAAGGCTCCCTTTTTCTAGGTAAATTTCAAAGACCTTGCGAACCCAAGAAGCCTCTTCTTTATGCACAATAATTTTACCTTTATTGACCGGATCACTTTGAAAACCTAATAACAAAGAACCACCGTTCCTTAACCCGCGCATAGCACGTGCATGGAAGTTTGTCGCTACTCGCTCGGACGTTTGTTTCCGCTCAAATTGGGCCAGATTAATCATGTTGTACAACATCATTTCGCCAGCGGGAGTGCTCGAATCAAACTGTTCTTTGATAGAAAGAAACTTAGCTTTGTGGTGTTCAAGCTCTTCCATTAGACCACAAAAGTCCGAAATATTTCGCGACAATCTTGAAAGGTCCGTCACTAATATCAAGTTAATCTTTCCTAATCGCAAATCACGCATCATCTTCTGATACTTTGGACGACGGGTATCTTTAGCCGAATATCCGTCATCTATATAAAACTCATGAACCTCGCCCCAGCCTGACTCCTGGCTTTTTCGAATGTCAACATAGGCGTTTATCCGGAATTTTTGGGACTCCAGAGAGCCCTCGATAACCTGAGCCTGCTCCTCAGTACTGACTCGGATGTACGCTCCTATTTTATGCGGCACGCTTGATTACCTCCGCTTTCTGTTCCTGCTTATGGCTCTTTTTCATTCCAAGAATGAGAATCTCGTCAATAATCTTTCGGACAATGTCCATGCGGATGTCGGCATCACATAGATTTCTTTGTGACACGAACAAGTCCATTTTAGGATGAGAACTCAATTCCGAATTACGCACAGATTTATACGGCCTTGTCATAATTCCCCACAATTTTTGGATGGAACTACTCACAGTCATGGCTCTTTAATTCCTTAATTAAGATTTTCGCACGCTTAGTCGGAAGTGAATCTAAGTAACGCAAGAGACGAATTGCAAGCTTCCCAGGGCGACGAAACCCCGTTTCAATGTTCATCATGGTTCGGTATCCTGACAAACAAAGCAGCTCTGCCAACTCCTCCCTGGTCATATCCAGCCTTTCACGTATCTCTTTCACTTCCTTTTTCTCCATACTATTGATCCAGACCTAACCCCAAAAAATTCCAGTGACATCTTCTTCCACAGCCTCAAGTAATCTTTCAAATGTCCTAGAAGGTTTAACCAAATCATACAAATGCCATTTAGAATTACGGTCTCGGCAATAAAGACTCCAGGTTTTTTTAGAATCATCGAAACGGAACTGAGCAACCATGCAATTAATCCATTTTTCAGGCTTCAAAAAGGCAGGTCGTTCTTCGAAAAGAGAAACTGAATTTCCACGAAAGGAATAGTTGAGTCGTACTTTATCCCGCACATGGGGCGGCACTCGCCCTTCACAATATTCATTCAGAACCTTTTCAATTTTTTTTCGTGTCAGCTCGGGCAACGCCATTATGACTCTCCATCAGCCTCAATGTCATCATTGATGACATCATTTTTCAAGCTCTTTTTGCTCTTTCTCTTAGCCGTGTCATTGAGACCAAGCTGTTTCTGAAGCATTCCTTTGAGTTCAGGAGGTACTTCTCCAGTTTCTTTTGCGCGTCGCAAAATAGATTCAAGAACTGATACTTCATCAAAATGATCAGCTCTGATTTCAATGATTCTACTGCTGTTGATATTTTGCTTGAACCATTTGATGATCCAACTTGCCGCCTGAACCCGATTGACCTTTCCTCCATCAAAATCTTTATTTACCTTTCTAATCACATCAAATAATGCCTGCTTTGCTTCTTTCGTA
>JAPKGD010000297.1 GCA_026648125.1 Bdellovibrionales bacterium
ATCCCAGTAGACGTCTTTTTTACCATCAAATACGAGTGTCGCTGAGGGTTCCTCATATGCTCCGCCAAAAGCATATGAGGCTATTTCTAGGTAATCAAAGTCACGTTCAAGAAGTTGTTCTTTTATTTCATCAAGTTCATCTTCTTCAACATTGAGAAGCGGCGCCATATTTTCCAGAAAGAGGATTCGATCTTTTGCCTGCCAAACGTTGCGCTGAGTTTTTTCTAAATCAAAATCCATTGTTACAATCCTCTCTTTAAAACTGGGGGGGGGGCACATGGAATGGGCTAATCTCATCATTGATTGTATTGGACTGCAAGATGTGACGCTCGAGTTCTATAAAGCAGATAAGTCAAATCTGCGTCTAGAGATTTGGGTGAAGCAAAGTAGGGATAAGTGCCGTTGTTCAGGCTGTAAAGGGCCACTGTTGAATGTGAAAGATTACCGCGAGCGTACGTTAAGAGCGCCGCCAATGGGCCCTTATCGAGAAGTGAAAGTTCACCTAAGAGTGTTGCGCGCTATTTGTGACACATGTCAGGGGAAGCCAAAGTTGGCCAATGTGATCGGCATCCATCCACAGTTTCAAAACTTTACATTTGCAATGGCTGAGGTTGCTGGTCGCCTCATGGAGGAAACCACTTGCGAGGCTGTGGCCAGACTTTTGAGGGCGAACTCAAAGACTCTTTGGGACTTAGATCAGTGGCGCATGCGACGCATGACAAAAGATCTTCAACTACCTCTAGACTTAGATATCAGTCACATGAGTGCCGATGAGGTTCACTTTAGAACAATTGAAAACACTGCACGTGAAAATCCTTTTTCTGAACGATGGACAACTCAATATCTAACTAACCTTGTGTGTTCAAAAGCATCAAAGGTAATCGCCAATGCCGGTGGCAGAGATGCATTGGCCCTGGCCATGTATTAAAACGTTGCCAAAGAATTGGCGTGAAAAAATTGAGTTTTTTGCGCTAGATATGAATGCGGGATATTTTAAGGCCGTCAGAAAACTTTGTCCCAATGCCGAAATTGCTGTTGATCGTTTTCATCTGACACAAGATCTCAACAAGGCATTTAACGATGTGAGGAAAGATGAATTTAAAGCTGCCCAACGACGTAAGGATGACTTTCAAGTTGGTATGCTTGAGGCTGGAAGACGTTTTATTTTAATGGAACGAAATCCAAGTCTATCTATCGAAGAGCAAAACTTACTCGGGAAACTCAAAATGCTAAATACCAACATCAATGCTGCTATGCTTATTGTCGATTATTTTCATAAAGTTTTGGATAAAACGTCGGTGCCTAAATTTAGAAAAGCTTTGGCTCAGTGGTATGGACTTGTGCGAACTGCGGGGATCAAACGACTTAGAAAATTTGCCGCTCAAATACGAAAATATCGCCTTAATATCGAGGCCTATATAAAATCAAACTTAACAACTGCGATATCAGAGGGGATCAATAATAAAATCAAGGTCCTCAAACGGATGGGTTACGGCTATACAAATCAAGAATCTTTCCAACTCAAGATCTTACAAAGGTGCGGCTTCCTAAACTCCAACTTCATCGACACCTCAAGTTGGCATTGGCATATCCCGCACCCCCATTAAAAACGGAGAGGGTTCTCATTGAGTGACAATTTGCGCGATTTGAGCCTGAGTTTGACAGGGGATTGATCAACAAATCGTCGACACTATTCGTGAAAACCTAACAAATACAAGTAGTTGTGATTTTTTTTAAGTTTGGCTTCAGGCTTGCTCTTAGGTTCAATGAGTTGCCTGGAGGTAAACATGGGCAGGATTTCATTTAATCGAACTCATTTCGCTAAGCTCGCCTTTGTTGGCGCGGTCATCCTGTCTGCGGTTGGCTGTAACAACGGTGGCGGCAAGTCAAGTAACTCGGTCGCGACATCACAGTATCAATACTTAAACGGTGTTTGTTACTCCGTGAACAACGGCACTTATACTCCGGTTCAAAATACCTACTGTCAGGGAAATACAAATAACGTGAACGGACAGTGTATTGGAACTTATTGGTACTTTTACCAGCAATATAACCAGTGGCAGCAAGTTCAGTGTAACGGAGCAAATTGCCGAGGTTATACACTCTACAATCAGCAAGGTCAGCAGGTCTACTGTCAGTAGATCCCTCTATGTGCACAGATTTTTATCCGGAGCTCACTCGCAGAGGGTGGGCTCTTTGCTTTTAAAAATCTATAAAGTGCCGTGAAGGGGGTTTACTTAGGTACATATGAGTCAATTTGAGGGAGCGCTCGATTTTCACAGGCGAACCGAGCTTTCTTATGACCCACGAGCTGTGATGTTCTTTAAACTCAACTCCATTAAGCTTTGAAAGTTGAATCTTTAGCCACTCTGTAAGGGATCGCTTCGATTGGTCAGAGGAAGTGACTGAAGTGCCAAAACCTCGCATCGCAATCCTCAGTGTTCCTCCTGGCTTCAGCCATTTTAGGTACAAGTTCAATATTTTCGATGGATCTTTGCCATAAGAGAGAGGTCCAAAAACATCAGTAATGAGATCGAAGGAGTTCTGAAATGGAATAACATCGTCAATGACTTCATCAAGATCTATGGGATCGAGATAAGAAAATTCGGTTTGGTGTTCTCCCTGAATCGACTTCGGTGTCCACCAAGGTCGTTTAAATGCAAGGGCGAAGAGCTTAGCGCCTTTGGCTTGTGGCATCCTCATAAATTGTCGCTGTGCAAGGGCGCGGCCAGCACCGGCATCGAGCCAGATAATTCCAGGGTGGCTGCCTGACAGTTCGTCTAAAAAATTAAACTCAAGCTCATTGTCGTAATCGCTCAGGTCTCTCGACACCACAAATGAGTTACGATTCAAGAGTCTTTCTAGCTCCCGAAGGGTTTCGTCGGCGATTCTCGGATCATTTGATAGAAAAGAGTCCGCGATCAACGCTTCGCATGAGCCAGTGTCCGTCTTCGCTCTGGCGATCACAGAATGAGCCATCAGCAGTATGAGCCCAACTAAGACCCACTTCCACCCATAGTTCCCCAGAATCTGCCTCCCCCCAATATTCCCGCAGTCCATTTGCTAGCACGGGTTTGAATTGGGCTATAGATCTATCGACGGAATGAAGACTTTTTACGGGCCAGACCGCCTATTGGTCTGGCCTGAGTGATGCTATTTCAATTTGAGACGGTGAAAGCGGACAGGATGGTTTTAAAGCCCAGTCTTGTCTGAAAATTCTCATTTAGATAAACTGAAAATGATTCGGAGTGGCCGTGACGTTGGTGGAATCTTACGCCGAAAAAGTTAGGCACTCCGTTGTTTTTCTGTCAATGAGTGCAAAAAGGTATTGTGATTTACGGGGGGCACGTGAATTTTAGAGTTGTTTTTGTTCTCATAGGTCTTTCGCTGGGGTTGGTGACCGGGTTTCAAAACTGTGGAGCATTTCATTCCATTTCCGACTCCGAGGGAATGATCACATTGGGATCAACGGATGGAGATCCTGTGGGGGTATCCAATGCGGACTACGGTGTTTGTTATCAAAATCGAACTAATGATGCAGCAGGCATGGCTACATGTCTCAATTCAAAGGTTAATTCCACCGACTACTTTAAAGCGGACCAGATTGCCAATTGCCCCGGCACAAACTCCATACCCGCTTCCGCCGCCGCGCGGGCCGCTTCGGCGA
>JAPKGD010000298.1 GCA_026648125.1 Bdellovibrionales bacterium
AGATCGTTAAACGTCGGACTTTTGTTCTTGAAGAAGTGGCGAAGCAGGGGAACCTGACGGACGATCTTGAGAAACAACTTCTTCGATCTTGGGATCTCAATGAGATTGAGGAACTTTATCGTCCGTTTAAAAAGAAGAAGAAAACCAAAGCAACTTTAGCGCGCGAGGCGGGCTTGGGCCCGTTAGCCGACTGGCTTTGGGGGATTGGCCATGGAGAACTGAACGACTCCACTGCATTAGAGGTCAAAGCCAAAGAATTTATTAATCCATCGAAGGGCTATGCGACCTATGAAGAAGTGCTTCGTGGCGCTCAACACATTGTGGTTGAGAAGGTGTCGAATTCCGCTGAATTGCGCCAGTTGGTTAAGGAAGAATTTAATCAACATGGCAAAGTGGTGAGCGCGAAGGGCCCAGATTTTAAGAGCCACTCAAAGTATGAAATGTATGCTCAATTCAGCGAAACCGTAAAGAGTCTCGAAAATCGAAAAGCATCACATCGATATTTGGCTTTACGCAGAGGATGGCAAGAGGGCGAACTCAAAGTTACTATGGAAGCCGACGAAGCGAAGCTGTTGGCCAACTTTGAGGGCTTTGCTTGTTCTGCCCCTCAATCTCAGGCTGCTACGCTCTTAAAAGAGGCGGCCAAGCATGCCCTAACGGTTCATGTCATTCCCTCTATCACCAATGAAATTCATAATCGCCTCAAGGAAAAGGCCGATATTGATGCAATCGAAGTCTTTGCAGAAAATGTTCGCCGAGTTTTGATGGGAAGTCCGTTTGGTGCAAAGGTCGTCTTGGGAGTCGACCCAGGCATTCGAACGGGCTGCAAAATCGCGCTCATCGATCGAAGCGGGCATTTTATTTCTCACACCGTCCTTCATATTGAAGGCGAGAGCGCCCAAGAAAAGGCGAAAAGCCTGCTTGGCGAGGTCATGAAGCAGATTAAAATTGATGCCATAGCAGTTGGTAATGGGACCGGCGGACGAGAGGCTGAAAAGTTCATTCGAACAGTTTTAAAGGAACTTGGTCACGAAGTTCCAGTTATTATGATTTCCGAGTCGGGAGCTAGCGTATATTCGGCCTCCGATGTTGCTCGCGAAGAGTTTCCTGAGCTTGATGTAACGGTAAGAGGAGCCATTTCGATTGCTCGCCGGCTTCAAGATCCGCTTGCTGAGCTTGTTAAAGTGGAGCCAAAGAGCATTGGAGTGGGTCAATATCAGCACGATGTCTCTCAAACTAAGCTTAAGAAGAGCTTAGAAAATGTGGTTGAAAGTTGTGTGAACTCTGTTGGTGTTGATGTGAACACCGCCTCGATTTCACTTTTGAAATATGTTTCAGGCATTGGACCAGCGATTGCAAAGAACATCGTGGCATATCGAAAAGACCACGGACTTTTTAAAGATCGCTCCGAGCTATACAAGGTTCCACAACTTTCATCGAAGCTCTTTGAATTGGCGGCGGGATTTTTGAGAATTCCCGATGCCAAAGTTATTCTTGATCGAACGGGCATTCACCCTGAGCGCTATTCGGCTGTTCGCGAGATGGCGCAGGAGCTTGGTGTTCCCTTGGCCTCTTTGATTGGTGAGGGGGCAAAGCAGCTTCTTCCATTGAAGGAAAAATGGTCGCAGTTGGTCGGAGAATTCACCTTTGATGACATCGTTCGCGAATTGGAGAAGCCGGGACGTGACCCGCGAGATCCATTTAAAGTATTTCAGTACCGCGATGATATTCATGAGCTTAAGGATTTGAAGCAGGGCCTTGTCTGTCCAGGGATAGTAACAAATGTGACAAACTTTGGTGCTTTCGTGGATATTGGAGTGCACCAGGATGGTCTGGTTCACATTTCTGAGCTGGCCGATAAATTTGTCGATGATCCAAGAAAAGTCGTAAATCCCGGAGACCAGGTGACGGTGCGAGTTCTCGCCGTGGATTTGGACAAGAATCAAATCTCATTATCCATGAAATCTCTCGATGCCGCGAAACCCGTGGAGCGTGCACCTCGGCCACCGCGTGAGAATCGCGAAGCCAAGGGGCAACGGCCCGATAAGCGCCAAGGGGGTAAGCCTCATGGCAAAAAGCCTCATCCCAAGGAGCCAAAGCCCGGCGGGCCCGATAAGGCGGCAAAACCCAAAGGCCAACCGTTTAACAATCCGTTTGCAGCTCTGACCAACATCAAGAATTCCTAAGCTAGAAGGAAATGTATCAAATTGCTTGGTGTCAGGTTCAGAATTTCAATTTTGGCGAGGGCCGCATTTGCGGCCGCTCTCATCATTTCGCCTCAAGTCCGCGGCTCAGCTTTGAACTCGGATCCAACGAGACCTCAGCAAGAGGCTAAGGCACTCATTGAGTTTTTAATCGGTCAGCGGGGAAGCTGGATCTCGTTATCGGAAATCGCTAAGGAGCCTCAGCGGGAACCTGTAACTCATGAGGTCTTTTATCAACTTTTGGTCCAAATGACAGACGGGAGTGGGCAATTGCCCGGGCTGTTTGAAATCGTTTTACCAGGTTTTCAAATTCCGAATCGATCGCTAGTGGACAGGGTAGTAAAGGAATTTGACGTCTTGGTGGCCGGGCAAAGCCAAAGTTCCGCGACAGGTTATAAAATACTGGCTCACTATTTACGCGATAGCTTGAGACTACTCGCCTTACAAAGTCGCATTAGGACAGAGATCGCCAGACTGCCCAGGCAAATGAAGGCAAGTCTTCAAGCGCTGAACATGACACTGGTGGGTTTATTGAGGCATCGATACCAACTTGGACTTCATTTTTTCTCCCAATTTGAGGGCACTGTGGAGGAGGCAAGGTTGCGAAGAGCGTTCTCGGCCGTGTTGCCGCTTTTGCTCTCAGCGGAGCAGATGGAACAAGCAAATTTTTCGGTAAATTTTGATACTCTTTATCTTCGTGCTGTTCTGATGTCGTACAAAGGTACGGAAGGTCTATTGATGAGTGATGTTCCTCGCCCAAGAGAACGAAATTGTGAATCCATTTTTGCAAATTCACTTCAGCTCACGCGATGGGATTGGAGCCCCTAACCATGATTTAGGTGGTCTGCTAATTCCACAAAGCCCAACGCCTCACGACCTTTCGTAACGTAAGTGGGCAGGTGAGTGAGCTGATCTTTGAAGTCTAAAATATTAGCGACCCCACAGGAATATTTAAAATATTTAAACATGGGTTCGTCATTTGGGGAATCGCCCACAAATAAACAATGGTTTAGATTTTTCGACAATTCAAAGCCGAGCCAATTTTTGCAGTAATTTTCGCATCCGGAGAGTTTGTCGAACTCTCCAAACCATCCATTCACATGAATATTGCTCACCTTGGCGTGGGCACCATGGTGTTCGAAAATATCAACAATTTTTTGAATTTGCTTTGCTGCGAGAGGGGGGTGCACGTCTTCGGCAAAGTCGATGGCCAGATCAAATCGTCGCGAAAACTGATCGGCGGAAATTCGCGCGCGAGGCACAGCGCTTTTTACCTCGCGGGCAATATTGAGAAGACGAAGCTTGTTGTGTTTGTGATCGGTTCTTGAGGGATGCTCAGTTCTTCGCATACGTTTTCCGTCAAAATGGTATGCAAGCGCTCCATTTTCTCCGATCACACCATGGACGGGCCAAAATCGAGCGATGAGATCGCACCAACCTGCCGGTCGACCAG
>JAPKGD010000299.1 GCA_026648125.1 Bdellovibrionales bacterium
TCAAAGACAAACATGAGTTTTCGAATCTCTTCCGCAAGAATGGGATCCTTCTCTTCAATGCGGGACATGATGGCCGTCTCTGTACCTTTATCCATAACGTTCAACATTTCGGCAACAGGCTGGACGCCACCCAATGTCGCCTGTTCGACAGTTCCCATATTTGACAACTCTTGCTTGAGAACTCGGTCAACTTCAAAAATCAGCTCTGGGGCCACGTGATCCAAGTTAGCCAGTCGTAGTACCACTTCCGCCTGAAGGGATTCGGGAAGTCGCTTGAGAACCTCGCCCTTTTTTTCCGGTTCGAGGTGAGCCAGAATCACGGCGATGGTTTGTGGATGTTCGTTGAGCAAAAAGTTACTCAGAGATTTTGCATCAACCATTTCAAGGCTTTCAAGATTTCGGGCCGCTGGCGAAGCCGCACTTAAGTGACCAAGAATGCCCCGTGCTCTTTCTTCGCCCACGGCATCTACAACCGTTTCTTTCGAAGTGGCCTTGTCAGAAAAGATGTAATCCTGAGACTCGCTCACCATTTCGTAGAATTCCTCGAGAACCCTTTTGGTGATTTCTACCGGAACGATCCGATACTTTTGCATGAGTCCAAGTAATTTTCGAATATCTGCATCGTCCACGTGAGGAAATAATTTCTTTGCCATATCTGGGCCGAGATAATTCAGCAAGATTGCTGCCTTCTCAAAGCCACGCAATTGGTCAAATCGAACATTCTCAACTTTTACAAGTTTGGTCGCCATTTATTGATCCTTCCTGGTCAGCCATAAGCTAAATGCGCCAGAAGCTTTATCCACATCTTGATCAATCAAACTAATGATTCTTTCGCGAAGGAGCTCACTCTCCGCCTTGTCAGGATCCAGTGACTCCTCCAAAACTGGGAGCGATCCCGTCATGCCTGGCAAAGTGTTGTCGCTTGACTGAAGCTCCTCAAGTTCTTCGATTGTCTTGGGCAGCATATCTTCAACAGAATCTTGAAACGAATCTGTAATCCACCGCATGAATGGACGGACCACAAGGAAGAAGAAGAGTCCAAGGGCAAGACCTAAGAGACTCCAATAGGATAGAGCATATAGAATCTTTCGCTTCTCGAGATCTGAAAGGAGTTTTCCAGATTCCTCAAAGTCTTCCTTTTGAAACTGGAAATTCTCAATCTTTACACTGTCTCCTCGGGCGGTACTAAATCCAATCGCATTTTTGACAATAGTTTCATACTTGGCTAATTCCTCCGCAGAGCGAGGAGTCCATTTTTCCTCGACTTTTCCGTCAGCGCCTGTGACTCGCTCGGTAATACCATCCACGAGAACGGCAACACTCACTCTCTCTACGCCTCCAGCCGCTTCCTTGATATTTCGAACAGTCTTTGGAACTTCAAAATTGGAGGTCTTTAGTTCCTTGCGCACATTCTGCCGAAATCCAACCTGACCGTTGTCCTCGGCTCCAGGTAAATTCGAACGCGCTCCGGGTATTCCTGCTGGATTTGTTCGTGCGCCGTCGAGCAGTTCTTCTTCGGTTTGCTGCGACTTCAGAGCTGTGGCCTCTGGGTCCACCGCTTCTTCCGTCGTTACCGTATGGCGAGGATTTAGGCTTGCATCGACTTTCGCAATAACCTTGCCTGTCCCAACCACTTTACTCAGAATTTGCTCGATTCGAGTCTCGAGACCCTCTTCAATCTTCCCCTTCATTTCCAAGAGCTCAGTGGTCGCGTTGCCTTCGGCGGAATACTGTTTCGTCAACACCTTCCCGCGCGAATCGATCACAGTAACTCGCTCCGAGTCCATGCTCTCAACCGCACTTGCCACGAGATGTGTAATACCACGCACCTGCTCGGGAGTTAGGGTTTTGCCAGGATGAAGATCAACCACGACCGATGCGGAGGGCTGGCCGCTTTCCTCGAGAAAGGTCTTTTTAGGTGGCAGAGCGAGAATGACCTTCGACTGCTTAACTGCGGTGAGTGTGTTAATCGACCGCATGAGTTCGCCTTGAAGGGCTCTTTGATAGTTCACTTTTTGTGCATATGAGGTGGTACCAAAAGTTTCCTTTTCAAATAATTCAAGACCAATATCTCCGAGTCGACCAGTTCCCACTTCGGTCATAATTGCCATTTGCGTAGAGTGCAGTAGGTCCTTGGGCACTAAAATGGTGGTGCCGTTATCTCCCAAACGATAAGGAATGTTCTTCTGATTGAGTTGCTCAACAATAATTGGCAACTGATCTGGAGGCACATTTTTAAGAAGAGCCACATGACTTGGTCCACCAACCATCATGAAGACGATAACGAGGGCACTCAAAATCGTCGCAAATGCGATCAGCATTGATGTGCGCTTGATGGGCGTTAGAGTCTTTAAAAACTCCTGAAACTGAGTATAGAGATATCCTAAGAGCTTCTGCAATTGCGCCCCCTATTAAACCTGCATTTTCATAATTTCTTGATAAGCTTCAATGACCTTATTCCGCACCTGCACCATCAATTTCAGCGCAATGTCGGCCTTCTCTGCCGCAATCATCACATCAGGTATGCTTTTCGCCTTACCTGTGGCCAAGTCTTCCATCTTCTTGTCCGCGACCTGCTGCATCTGATTCACTTGGTTCACAGCATCGTTCAGAGTATCCACAAATGATTTTTGTGGACCTTGAGGCGAGATCACATCGCGACGAATTTGTCCGTCGCGCATCTCTTTGATGGTTTGGCCTGTTTGAATAAGGCCCTCTGAATTTGATATCGTCAAACCGTCCATGGTTGACTCCCTCAGTTTAGTTTAACCCAAAATCCCCAATATCCAAATACAGTTAGCGTCCGATTTCAATTGCACCTAAAGCCATGTCCTTTGTGGCTTGCATAACCGAGACGTTAGCCTCGTAAGAACGAGTCGCCTGGATCATATTTGCCATCTCTTCCATCAAGTTGATGTTCGGATAAGCCACATACCCGTCCTCATTTGCATCCGGGTGGTCTGGCTCGTATTTCAGCAATGGTGCTTTTCGATCAACCACCACGTCAGAAACCTGAACTCGTTGCATGTCCGAATTGGGAGACGAAGTCACCAGCTCCCCAAAGTTTCGTGCATCAGGCATCGCCTCAAAAACCACGTCCTTACGACGATAAGGTCCACCCTCTGGTGTCTTTGTTGTATTCACATTGGCAATATTGCTCGAGATGGTATTGAGTCGCTGTCTCTGTGCACTAAGCCCACTCGAAGATATCCGCATAGCCGTAGAAAAATCCATTATCGACTACCCTCCGTTACTGCATACCTCATGGCACCCAACTTTTTATTGATCAGCTGCAAAGCCGCCTTATAGAGAATGGAGTTCTCGGCCAAAGTCGAGAGTTCCTTTTCCATGTCGACGGTGTTGCCATCATTGGCGACGTTAATATCTGGATTATCGTAGACGTCTGCTCGCGCTCGAGAAATGGCACCCTGACCCATAAGAAAATGCTCTTGGGCGGAAACATGCATGCGGCCCAATCCTTCATGGTCAATTGCTCTCGACAAAGCCTCCTCAAAATCGACCTTTTTCGCCTTGTATCCTGGGGTCTCAGCGTTCGCCACGTTGGACGAAACCACGTCGTTTCTCAACAATCTTAGATTTAAAGATGCCCCCAGAGCATCTGTGGTTTTATCAAACACTCCACTCATGCTATG
>JAPKGD010000003.1 GCA_026648125.1 Bdellovibrionales bacterium
AATGAAGAGCCAAAACCCTGCGTCTCTCTGAGGGTCAGATCAAACCTGAACCGGATCAAGCAGAGAGCATCAATTGCGGCCTGCGAGTAAGTATTGGAGGCTCCGCGTCCGCCGGATTTTTGTTTATTGTACCAGCACTTGGCTAAATCTTTGGAAAACCAAAAAGTGATGTTGCCACGATTTACAAGAGACTTATTATAGAGAGGCCAGTTGATTTGGCTTCTGCCCATTGGATCAATCCTTTGATCGCTGTTGTGTGATTGTAGGTCTTGCCACCTACGGGCAGAATTTTACCTTAGGATTGATAAAAACGATTTATGCGCCGAGTTGCTGAATCAGCGGCGGCGGAGTCGCCTGCTGATTCATGCAACAAGGCCGGCTGTTATTATTTCAGGAGTGTCTATGAAGTTAGCCTGTTGCATTTCCATCTTAATGTTCTCCGTTTCTCCCTCTTGGGCATCGCAACTTAAAGATATCGAGTATTACCTTTACAAATCTAACCTCAAGTTGGCATTCGGCACGTCTGAACCAATTCATGCTCCTCATTTTGACTTTCAAGATAGAATCTTTGCCCAAGCGCTCAAAAAGGGAGTTTCGGGCCTTCGCCCCGCTTCTGTCGTAATCATTCCCATGCTCGGATATAGAATAGAAAGCCAGGATACATTAATCGCCGACATCTTGCTACATCCGGCGATGGAAGTGGAGCGGAACACAATTATTGCGCAGTTCGACCTGCTGGAGCGAATCGCTCAAGCACAAGAAATGAACATTGAAGACTTAGGCACAGAACAAATATTGCAGCTCATTAATCATTTTATGATTTTGGCACCGGACCAAGACTTTCAATTCCTAGACTTTTCCAATGCGGAAGAACTGAGAGGCAAGGTGACTAAGCGTAATAGTCTTTTGCGTTACCATAGCTACTTTGTTCAATATTTATTCGGTCGGCGTCTTATGACATTTGAACGTACAGAAGGCGAGAACTGGGCCTATCTTCTGCCGGGGATTCTCTCATTCGAGCCAATAGTTGATTCTCCTAAAGTGAAACACGAACTTGACGCGTGGCTGAGAGAGTTAAGATCGGCGCCATCGGAGTATGACCTAATGACTGATCCGGCCTTTGAACGCAAGTTGTCTGTGGAAGCTCGAGCTATGCTCACGCTCGCAACGGATGCTTTTCTCGAGGTCAATAGGCGCGAATCGGCGAAAGTCATCCAACGCTTTCGAGCAAATCAAGATATCACCAGTGCCTACGAAGGAATGCGAAGAGCGGCAGCAAATGCATATCACCATTCTGAGGTGGCAGAAAGTCCTTCGAAATTTCGTTCTCCAGAATCGCGTGAGCCGAAAAGCGACCCTAACCTTCGTCCCTTAAGGCAGATGAAAGAATTGAGCCAAACACGTGTATACAGATTTTGCGAAAATCTGCTTTCGAAGCTGAAGCGGTCATTAAATTAATCGTTGTGCGGTGCCGACGTGCGGGTGCTAGTGTGCTTTATGGGGCGCGGAAAGGCTCTCTGATCGCTTTGCTACCGACGCATGATTGCCGTTCCAAAAAGCCCGAGTTCTTGATTTAGTTAAGGGTGCCGCAGGAGGGCGCCGCGATCACCGCAAAGTGGCATCATAAACAAATTTAACGGACATGGGCTCGGTAGCGAGGTGGTCAAAAAAGCTCAGGGGCCACCCCAAATAGCTTAAAAGCGACTTTACGCATCCCCGACATAAAGATTGGGTTTTGGCACAGAGAATGAAATAGGTACATGAATGGTAGTTTAATTGAGATCCGTTGGAGGAGTATATGAACAGGTTCTTTACAGTGTTGGCAATAATCGTCATTGCCGTGCCGTGCTTGGCGTTTAGCTCCAGCGAACTCTCGTGGTTCGAGGCCGATTTCGTCTCGAGATCCCTCGTTCAAGGAAGTCTCAGGATCGACGATCCAATGATTCCCATTCCCATTAACTGCAAGCTTAATCAGGCGAGGAATGCGGGCCCTTTCAGTGGCCGCTGTAGTCGAACATTGAAAAGTGGGGTGGAGTTTACTTGGTTTGTAGCGAACCGGCTCATTGTGCGCTCGGAAAATAGTGACAGCACAAAAAGGGAAGCCTATTGGCCACGTGATTACTTCGGTTTTCAAATGGTGACATCGGATAAGTTTCCAGAAGTATACAAAGCTTACAAAGAAAAACAGCCCGGGTTCTTCGCCTCACTCTTTGGAAGTGCCTATTTTCGTGGCCGCTCCGACCCCAATAGCTACGAGATTTCGTCGGTGGTAGACGGCGTTGAAATTTCCCTGCCATATTCAAAGCCGATTATCTCGAAAACAACGGTTGTTTCCGTGAATCGCGATGGAGAATTTGAATTTAAGCAAGATTCACCCTTCGTGAGCACGTTAGCTTGCGTCAAATAGTTATGAAATCAGAAATGGGCTGAGCTACTCGACCTTTCAATTTTAACTGACCACCAGACAAAACACTTCGATCCGTAGGGTTCGGTGGTCGAGCATACTGTTCGGGAGTGACCGCCGAAAATTAGCTGGGTAGCACTCCGGTCAGAAAGACGCTTGGCGCTCAAATAAAAAAAGAGGGCTCGCATCTCTGCGGCCCTCTGTATGGCGTTGCCCGTTTCGTGTCGGAATTACGATGAGGCCGCGACCACAGTCGGCGGCACAACTTCATCGGACGCGGCTTCGAGCGGAGATTCATCTGTCAGCTTCTGCTCTTCTTGTAACTTGAGAGCCGCCTTTTTTGCCAGAAGTTCCCGTTTGCTCGCTGATACCGAACCGTGCGAGCACCGGGCGATTCTCGCAATCTCTCTAAACGAGAGCCCTGCCTCTAAGAGCGAATGGATCAAGGCATCATTTCGTTTACGTTCACGGCCTATCTTTTTGCCTTTGGCCTTCGCGTTTTGAAGTCCCGCAATGACACGATTTCTGATAATCTCTCGCTCCATCTGAGCAAGCGCCCCAAGTATGGTGAATAGGGCCAGGCCCATAGGAGAATTCGTGTCGAGCTGTTCAGTCGTCGAGACAAATCTCACGTTCTTTTCTTTGAATTTCTGAAGCGCTTTAAGCAGATGGCTCACGCTTCGGGCGAAGCGTGAAAATGAAAACACGATCACCTGTGAACATTCCTGTTTCTCCACTCTAGCCATCATGTTGTTCAGTGCTGGCCGACTTTCCTTGGCTCCGGAAATTCCGTGGTCGATGAATAGCTCATAGTTCTGGAGGCCCTGTCTTGAGCAATAGTCGAGGAGTGCGAATTTTTGGCTTTCAATGTTTTGATCTGCAGTTGATACGCGAAGATACAAAAATACCTTGGGTTGCTCTTGGCCGAGCAGCACTTGATTTTCGTTCATAGTTTGGCCCTTCTTTAGAAGACGGAGCGAAGTTTGCCTTCGCCCCTGAGGCGCCGATGATTTGTTCTATGGTCCGACAAGAGCTTGATTGAGCTGCTTGAGGCTAACGATCCCCTGCTTGTGGGCTTTGGCCGCTTCGTTTCGCATGGTTCGCGTGAGGTCGATGAGCCCGCCCGTGAGGCCGACCACTAACGCAAATTGCAGGAGCCCTAAAACGATTCGAGTCATTAGATTCATAAGAACCTCCGTTAAATGTGAGGCTCTTTGTGGCAAGAGAAAATGGATGGTGACGCTCGTGAAGGCCTGCGTTCAACTAAGACTTCAGTAAGATTTTAGTAAGATCACTAAGGTGATTTCCTGTGATGGTCCGTGATCGTTACCGCTTTCTGAAATTGCTAACTCGTTGAAACCTTTGGTTTGTGATTTTCGATACTTAGGGGATTTTCGCGTCGTCACTAGAGACTGAATTGGCGGAGAGGGTTTTTAATGTCCCATTTCGCGCCTAACTTCCTGAATCTTCTCATATCTTCACCCTCTTCGGTCAAGCGAATGAAGCAATAAGAAGCACGACCTTCAAGTGACTGCTGGTTTAGCAAAGAGATTCAGGATTTTAGCGCCATCATGGCTTGGGAGCTTATACCCAAGACGTTCGGTGCCACCCTGAAGCTCGATGCCGGCTTTTCTAAGGTACACGTTTGTCGTTTCCATATCCGCATGCCCTACGATGGCCATCACCCTAGCGAGTGATTCACCGCGAGCAAGCAGATGCGTGATAAACGTAGCCCTTAGGTCATGAAAGCGAATATCCGTGATGCCTAGGGATTTACAAAACTCTTTTGTAACCCTGGCACCTTGACCCCTTGTCCACTCCATCAGGTGCGGTAGCACAAATTCCTCTCTGCCTCGTGAGATTTTTAATTCTTTTAAAAATCCCAAAAGCTCTTCGGAAATCGGCACAATCCGCGTCTTTTGGTTTTTGGTGGAAGTAAAACCATTCTTAGAGCTCCAGCTTCGGCTAACGCTGATCGTTTTGTTATCAAGATCAACGTCGCTCCAGCGAAGTGCATAAAGCTCACCAGAGCGCATTCCTGTGAACAAGCCCACAACCCAAATCGGGTAAAACCGATGCTGCGTTGCTTTGGCTTCTTGTAGAAAAAGCTCCACTTCTTTAAAGGTGAGAACCTTTTTATCGGTCTCTGGAACTTTGACCATCATCCCATGACAGGGATTGCGATCGAGCTTCCCGTGATCCACCGCCAGCTGAAAAATTCTCTTCAGCATTTTTAGAACAGATTTTCTGGTCTGCTCAGTTGCGGTTTCTCGTGGGATCTTTTCGAACACAAGCTCGTGGATATCCGCTTTGGTAATGGCCTTTAGCTCCAACCCTTTCCACTCATGAGAGATCCACTTGTTAATGGTTTTCTCATAAGTGTAGTGGGTCGATGGCCGGTAATTTAGCTTCATGATGTGCAAAGCTTCTTTGAGCCATTCGTCAAAGTAAGGGGCGACTTTTTCTTCTTTTAAAAGAGCCAGCTCCCTTTTTAACTCAAACTCAATTTGCTCAGCTCTTCGTAAAGTTTCGATTCCTTTACGTTTGCGCTGCACCCTTGTGCCTCGCGCTGAATACCCGTTGATGTAGGCCTCATAGAGTTTTTTACCGTTTTTGATATAGTGTCTGATCGCCATAATTAGGCTCCTTTTCTTGTAAAAAGGGCCTGAAGGTCCACCAGCCTAAATCGTAAACGCCTGCCGAATTTGTACACCCGCACTTGTCCTCTGTGGACTAGGATGCGAAGTGCATTCGGCGAAATCGCTAAAACATGAGCCGCTTCATTTGTTGTTAGCCACTCTCGATCGATTCGGTTTTCAAAGAGCAAAGAAACGTTTTTACCCTGGTTTTCATTCGTCCTCAACCTGGTATTGTCATCACGGATTATTGCCCTGGGGTGATTGCCTTTGTCCATATGGCCCCCAATATTTTACACCGCCCGCAGATTTTTTTGGCCAGCGACTTTCCTGACCACTCTCCATCGTAGAGGGGGAGTGGTCAGGAAAAATAGGCGATGGCCAGTTGGTTTCTAAAGGGCGGGATTCTTATTTTGTTTTAATAGATTAGTTCATTGATTTTGCTACTCGACGCTGCCCGCCGAAGTGTCCCCTCCAGTGACACTTTGATTTTGGCAGGTAAGTCAGTGCTCTTGTCTTAAGAAGTGTGCCTTGTCGATCACTATATCAACGAGCGTGCCAAGGCGAAAACCCGCCTTAAAGTGAATTAAAAACGAGCTCGTGCTGCGCTTGAGAATTTTCTAAAAATTTCTGTTTGTGTTTACGAACGGCGAGAGGGCTGAAGCTAGTAATCTTCAGCCCTTAGGTGTGATCGGAATTGCAGACGGTTTTTGGACTTACGAACACCCGCTGCGAAATTAAAAAGCCAGCGCATTTACGCTGGCTCCATGGAAATGATTGGAGGGGTTTATGTCCAGCACAAGTCTAAATTTTTCTGCAAATGTCAGTTACCGAAAATCTTTTATTCAAAACAATTTGATAAGGAGGACTGTAAACGGAAAAGCCCTTGTGAATGTGGTGACGACATTTATTTTTCAAATCAGAATAGGCCGCGCTAAGACTATCGCCCTCACCAAAAAGTGATCCTCCGATATAAATAGGCACAAGGCCTTCGTATACAAAACTCAACTGCATTGTTACTCCGCCACAATCAGCTTCACAAAGCCACGTCTCACTAGCTTGAGCATTAAAGTTGAATCCAAGAATTAAAAATACAGTGACAAAAAAGAATTTTTTCATAACGTTTTCCTCCAGCGGTTGATTGGTGCGGACGAAGATATCACGACGATTTAGTTTCGCACAGGGACCATGAAATTATGACAGCCGCGAACATTGACCAAAAGATATAGGGCCTGATCGAGAGTCGTTTTAAAAGCAAGCTATTGATCCTAGGTAGGATTTTTCGTGAGGACGGCCGATCGGCGCGTTACGGTGATTTAAGATTCTTGATAGGTCCGGGTTGGAGTGAGCCGGCTTTGGCTGAGATATGGGGAATCAATCGTCGCGGCTTGAGTGGTGGCCCCGCGCGATTCGCTCTGCGAACCACCACTCAAGCCGCGACGATTGATTGGGGCCTTGGCATCTTGGTCCTGTTTCTTTGAGCCTCGTGTAGGACGACTTGTGATCAAGGTCCGAGTGGTGATGAGCGTAGCTAGATTTTTGGACGCAGTTTTCCGTTTGTGCCATCGAGTGGCACATCGACCGAGACATTTACTGCAAAAAACGGATTGGCTCACGATGTATCACCCCTCGACCTTGAGAGCAGATTCGGATGTCGCAGTAGTGTGGCCACTTCGCACAACTTTCCGACTTTGCAGCAGGGGCAGACGGTTACGTCGACACCGGTTAGACGCTTAAGAAGTTGTTTGTCTTCTTTTTTGCTTCTCGATTGCTTCCTGCCTTTCCCGCCTCTTGCGGACCTCTGAGTCCTAAAAAATCAGATAGGAGAAAGCCGAATGAACACCAATCGTGTTGCGTGCTATGCACGTGTGTCAACCGATCAGCAAAGCACTGGGCTTGAATCCCAGGTGCGCATTTTGAAAGACTACTGCCAGAAAAACGACATTCAGAACTACGAAATCTTTATGGACGAGGGGATCAGTGGGACAAAGTCATCGCGCCGCGCCTTGGATCGCATGATGGCAGCCGTAAACGCAGGCGAGATTTCATCCGTCGTCGTTTATTCGTTCTCTCGGTTCGCCCGGAGCACAACTCACTTGCTGAATGCCCTGCAAGTCTTTAAGGCCAAGAATGTCTCCTTTGTCTCACTCACCGAGAAAATCGACACGAGCACACCCGTGGGGATCGCTGTCTTCAGCATTCTGGCGGCCATAAGCCAGCTCGAAAGGGATCTTATCGCTGAGAGAGTGCGTACGGGGCTCGCGAATGCTCGGGCCAAGGGGAAGTTGATTGGGCGAAGGAAACAAAGAGACTCGGACCTCATCAGAAAGCTCTTGAAAGCCGGGATGACGTTCCGACAGATTGCAGTGATCGCGAAATGCAGCCACGGATCGGTCTGGGCTGAAAAATCTGCGATGATCAAGGAAGAGGCCGTCGCCGCCCAGGCAGCGCCGCCAGCGGCCGTGTTCCCAGACGTGTCCAACGCGAATCCTGCGACTAAATCCGTCGCATAAAAGTCATGTGAATTTTAATTTTTGTCCGCCTGGGCCCGTTTTTAGTTAGACGGGCTCAGGCTAGGATTGAAGGGTTAAATGGACATCGCCTGACAATGCTTTTGCATTCTAGCTTTGACCGTTTTCATCGAACTAGAAACCGGTTCAAGCTCACTTTCCAGAATTGCGAGGAATCCTTCTGGTGCTCCTGCTGTCCGTTCCATTACCTTTTTTATTCTTAGCACACCGAATTTTTCAATCCAGTACCGCATAGTCTCTTGGGCAACTCCATAAACATTGAGCTTCTGTTTGAAATTAGCCTCCATAAAGGTAGGTCCATCGAGAAGAAGGCTAGGATTTTCGCCCAAGCGCTTGACTGTGTTTACGCAGTCATCTCTATTCTTGAATCGGGTTCCATCTTCGTAGGCAGCGGCTAAACCCTCATCAAAGAAAGGATTAATCAGTCCTATTTCCATGGCTAGTACATGAACAAATTCATGTATATGGTCAAAGCGCCCTACTGTTTTAATTGAACGATATCTGCCCCGTCCTGCCCCTTTGTGGTTCTCGCCGACAACTACTTCGGCATCCTTCTCGTTTTTGGCAACATAGTAGGTTACCTCGGGAACTTGTATCCTCAGCTTCTCTGCGACTTGCTCAGCTCGGTTCGCAAAACGGGTTGCAACTGATACTTGTTCGTCCGTCATTTTTCTACGCGTAACGAATAGAAATTTTCCGACCTTGGTCTTTTTCCAGTTGGTCGTAAGACCTTCGAGTATTTCGGTTTCGTCCAACGTCAATTTCCAATCCTTTCCGTTACTCTTGAGAGCTATCCAAGTTTTGTATCCTGGAATTTCTAAATCTAGGGCTGCCGACGATTTTCCAATTCTTCTGGAACCGGATACCTTTAGCACTTTCACAAAGGACGAACCTGGCTTCAGCGTATTGAGAAAAAATGTGGCGTAGCGTGGCTCGACAAGGTTCTGCGCCGTCGCTACGTTTCCTCCAGCATAGGCTAGCCAGGTTTCTTCTGGTGATTGCATTGTCAGGTCCTTCGCCTTTGTTACAAAGGGAGCAAGAAGAAAAGACATCATAAGTCCGATGGCTCGTAGCATGATTCTTCTTAGCCCAAAGCCGTATAACATATCAAATCGAAGCGCGCCTGGTCTAAAATTAAATCCCTAATTGGCTGTTTTTGACCATTTGGGCGCTAAACCCATCGGTCTATGAACTTTGTTTAGGTGGCTAGATGGGCCCCTTTTTAACAACGCGGGGGCTTGGCTATTGGGGGCCGCCTGCTTGCCAAACCCACCTATTTCCTCAGCTCAAATATAGAGGGGTCTGATGGTCACGGGGGCACCCATAGGGATTTGGCTCGTGACCGTCGCTTAAAGCGGTGATATCGTCTACTTCAGTTTAAACGGGAGGGCCCCTTGAAAGTATTGATTGCGATCTTCGCGATATTTTTTAGTATCCATGCTTTTGCTACAGAGCCTATTTTACCTGAAGATCTGGAAGAAACTGAGATGCTTTTAGTAAAAGAGATTACGGTCTCTTGGGACAAGCCGGTTAACGAAATTAGATATACTCGGTCTTGTGATGGGTTTATTTGGAATAGAACTCTAGTACATGTCCCCGCAAACGTTCCTTTTGATCTTTCGTTCCACGAGTTTGTCGACTATCAGGATGAGTTTTTGCGACCATTCCCTGGCGACGAGATCAAGGGTTACAGTGTTTGGAAAGAAGACGAGCTGAATGGAATCAGACGCCTGCTGTTTAAAAGTTTGGGCCGTATTTTTATCGTTTTAAAGACCAAGACTGTCCCGGCGAAAGAATTTCGAATAGCAATCTACGGATCCTGCTAAATTAGCCACTTCAAAACCAGCCTGAGCCCGTCCAACAAAAAACGGGCCCAGGCGGTCAAATACAAAAAATTAGTTGCTCATGAAGCTACGGATTTAGTCGCCTCAGGCACAGCAACATCTGGGAATGCCCATGCAGCCTATGGCCGCACCAGCTAGAATATAAGTTGGTATGAATTCAGATTCTATGTTCCAAACAATGAATCTCATTGAGCGCCCCGCTGGGGCGCAATTTTTCTGTTCCCTTTTGTCTGCTTAAAAACTAAACAAACTCGGTCTTCAGTGGATAACAAGGTCGAAGTTCGTTTGGCCGCAGTCTAAACCTGTTTGCGCGGGTGGTGACCGAGGTCGAGTGGGAATGTGGCCGAGGGGACGCTTAAAGAACCAACGTATGGAGCAATGGTTTCCGCACGCAGGTGTGGTTATCGCTTCGCAAGGCAAATTTTGTTGTGCAGTTCCTTCCCTTCCATTGACGACAACTATCAGGCGTAAAGGAGGCCACCATGAAAGCACTTCGCACTCACGTTGCCGGAGTTGACGTACACAAGGACATGCTCGCTATCACAGTTATGATTGGCGCTGGAGATCAGGATCCAATCGTTGAACACTTTCAGTGCACAACGATGACTGACGACCTAAAAGCCATGGGACTTGTGCTCGTCAATCGAGGTGTCAAGGACGTCGCAATGGAGTCGACCGGTGTTTACTGGAAGCCCGTCTACAATGTTTGGCGACCCATGGGACTTAACGTGATGATCGGCAATGCGACCCACATGAAGAATGTGCCTGGACGCAAGACTGACATGAACGATGCCCATTGGATTGCCCAGCTGCATAGGTTTGGGCTGATCAAGCCATCCTTTGTTCCAGATAGCGTTTTTCAACGGCTAAGACTATTGAGCCGTCATCGCACGAACTTGGTGGACGATCTATCGAGAGTCAAAAACCGAGTCGAAAAGGTTCTTCAAGATGGCAATATAAAATGGAGCTCAATAGTATCTGACACCTTCGGAGTGGCTGGCATGATGATCCTTGATCTGATTGCTGACGGTGTCACCAATGCGCAAACATTGGCAGCAAGTGTGACCACAAAAATAAAAAGGAAGGAGGATGCGGAAAAAGCATTAACGAACTGTCTTACCAATGAACACATTTTCGTGATCAAGGAGTTGCTCAAGCAGTTCCGCAATATCCAGGCCCAGATCCTTGAGGTGGAGAACGAACTTACGGAACGCATGCTTCCGTACGCACACCTGGTAGAGGAGCTTGATAAAATTCCTGGGATCGACAAAGTTTTAGCTATGGCAATCATTGCCGAGGCCTCTACAGACATGAGTGCCTTTGCGAACGACCGCAAGTTTGCAGCTTGGGCAGGGGTTGCCAGTGGCAACAACGAGTCTGCAGGTAAAAAAAAAGATCAAGGTGCCGACACGGCAATCCACATCTAAGAAAAGTCCTAATCCAAGCGGCAAACGGAGCCAAACAGAAAAAAGGATCCTTTTACCGGGCCAAATACCGAAAACTTCAGTCAAGACTTGGCTCCGCCAACAAGGCTAAAGTTGGCATCGCCAACCGCTTAGCCAGAGCCATTTACAAGGTCATGGGTGGCGCAACCTACAAAGATCTCGGATACAAGCGAGGGGATCCAGCTGAAAAACAGATCGAGAATTTGGTTCGCAAGCTCAAGGCCCTGGGCGTGGATATTCGACACGAAAATCATCAAATGGTTGTTAACTCAGTTCGCAGAGTGACCGTCGACAGAACTGGAGTTTTCCAAGAGACGTTTCACTGATCTAAAATTGATGCGCTCACGCGCAACACTTGTTTGATTTTTAAAGCGGCCGATGGCCGCTAACGGATTGGTTCGTCTCTTGATCGGAGTTACTTACAAGGCAAAACCGCGTCGAACTGATGATCAATCCTGCACTGGCGGATGAGGCGGATTTTGGGCAAAAAAAATCCCACGAAAGCGGGGTCTTACGGGACTGTAAATCTGGCGGAACGGAAGTTCGTGTGGGTCAAAATTGGCTCGCTAACCGAGCGTTATATCGAATATGGTTTATCCAAAATCCACGGTTTAATGTCAATAATTTCCAGTTGTTGCAGACCGCCTAAAGGTTCTGGGGACAGTGACCCTTGTTCCCAAGCCACTCTGGGAACAAGTTTTTAGGGTTCCCAAATGCTGCCGACGTCTTTCTATCTCTATTGGATGGAGGGTAGAGTGTAACGCGCTAAATAGAGATGTGGGGCTTCTGGGGTGGTGGGAGCAAATCCTCAAGAAAAAAGGCTGCAAGTTCCGAGCGTCCGGCCAGTCCTGCTTTTGAGTAAATCGAAACTGACTGAGTTCGCGCTGTTTTTTCAGTGGTCTTTCGGATTTCTGCGATTTCTTTCAAACTCAATCCCTTAAGCAGCAAAAACGCGATCTCTTTTTCTGATTGAGTGAGTTTCCAATTCGTCAGCTGGAAGTCAATGGTCTGACTTAAACCCTCAACGTATTTCTTTGATTGCGACCTCCAACTCTCTGCCTCAACCTGGAGTCGCGATGAGAGTGCTCGCTCCTCAACCAGAGATCGTTTGAGTCCGAAAGTACCTCGCAGTAGAAGGAGGATTCCCATGAGTGCAGCAAATGCAATGGTGGCTTCTACGAGCAGGTGCCACAACCTGACCCCCTCTCGTGCATCGGTAATAAGATCTGCCGTAACCATGACAACGATCACAGTCAAAACGACCGCGATAAAACCACGTTCTTTGCTCTCCATTCTACCCTCCTCTCTCAGTTCTCGTCACCGTCATGGCCTGTCTTTGTCGCATTGCCCTCTGACGATTTGTGATCCCCTTGGCCTTCAGATTCACCAAGCTGAAGAGTTTTGCCAAAGAGATGAAGCGTTTGTGTGCTGGCATCATAGTTTCTGCCAAGATGAAAGACAAATGCTCCAACAATCGCAAGAAATAGAAGGGCGACTCCTCGGTACGATCGATCAATTCCCGGTTGCCCCTCAACCACATGTTTCTTACCATTCACCATCGAAAGACCGATCCGGTCTTTGTGACGCAAGGAGTGCAGGATCACGCCAGCAACATGCGTGATTGCAACGATGAGAAAAGTGTTTGCCAGAAGCTCATGGGCATCCTCAAAAGTTTCTTTGTTGCCGGCTGTCATTAAGTAGCCGGTTAAAGCAAGCCCAAGTGATAATGCCATCATGATAATAGCGGCCCAACTGGATGCAGGATTATGCCCAAGCGTTCGGGCGGCTTTACCCGTGATAAGCTCACCGAAGTATTGAAAAAGGGCGCGAGGTTTTAAAGTAAACGAGGAAAACCTCGCATAGCGGCTTCCTACGAACCCCCAAACAATGCGGAGACAGACGACTAAAGCTAAGACCAAACCCAGCAGCATGTGAAAGGAGTAGCTGGGCGACTCATCGTCGATCACTTTGACGATAAAAAATGCTCCAAGAAATAACCCGGCAAATAGCCCGTGGAATAACCTTGTTGGTAAATCATATACTTTGAGCGTCTTCATAAAAAAAACCTCCTTTTATCCGCGTCGATCCCACGCGTGATTTCTAAGTTTTACTTTGGTCATTTGTATGCATTTTGACCATACGGCAAATGCCGTATCTAGTCGGATTTCAGCCGTTTAGGGCATTTGCCCACTTTGAAAAGTGAGAAAAGTGCGCAAAGTAAAAGATAGGAACAATCCCGTTCCTAATAACTCACCTGACGGAGGTAAGAGATATGAAAACCCTAGTTGCGACCCTTATGACGAGTGCCGTGCTTTTGACCGGCGGATTGGCTCATGCGGCCAAGAACTGTACTGACGAGCCCAAGAGTAAGTGGATGAGCATAGAGGTGTTCAAAAAACAGAAAGAAGCCGAAGGTTACAGGATCCGTAAGTTCAAGCAGCCGGGCACCTGTTATGAAATCTACGGAACGGACAAAGCCGGCAACGATATTGAGATCTACTTTAATCCAGTAGATGGTACCATCGTTAAAAAGAAGTAAGGGCTGTCTGAGGTGGGTCCGGGCTTAGAGTGTCTTGAGCCCACCTTTCTTCTTTCCATTCCAATGGAGGCTTCTAATGATCTTCATTACACTGCTCGGTGTTTGGACTGGCAATTTCATTTTGTTCAATTCTGCCCATGTGATGAACTGCATTTGGAGCAAAGCCACCATTGGCCTGATTGGGGCTCCGGTTAAGTGTCAACCATAGAGTAGCCCTCGAGCGACTCTTTTTTGTCGCCTGCAACCCGATAGAAGTCTCTGGTCGCGCCCGTGCGTCTTCTTGCTTGGATTCTGTTCGCTCATAATGACCCACCAAACGTGAAGATCGAGCCCAGGCAGCATAGTTCCGAGTTGAAAAACAAAATGAATTTTGCTAACCTACGATTAGCAATGAGTTGTTTTGAAGATTGGTCTTTATTTTCTTTCAGAGTTTACCATCCACATTTTGGAATGGTGCTGAAATTTATTTTCTAAAGCCGTAGATAAATCATTTCTACGGCTAATTCGCTCAATAATCACAGACCTTGAAACTCTTTAAAAAGGAGCTATTTTTGTGGCTGAACAACCATCGTTAATTATTTCACACGACGACTTTAATAAAATTACAGCCTTGCTTTCTATCGCCAAGAGGGAAATCGTAGTATTTCTAGAAGAAGAACTCAGTCGTGCCACGCTCATTCCTGGCGATCAAATCCCTTCCAATGTAGTTACGATGGGTTCAGAGATTCTTTTTCTAGATTTGGACACAAACAAAGAACAAACTGTAACTTTGGTTTACCCCCACGAAGCTAACATTGAGGATCAAAAAATTTCTATTTTAGCTCCTGTTGGTGTCGGGCTAATTGGTTTAAAAATTGGACAGACCATTGATTTTCCGCTGGCAGGCAACAGAGTCAGAAGAATTAAGATTCTGTCAGTTTCCAACCAAAAAAATAAGGGGAGTTAGGCCTATGTCTTCACCGGACAGCTTTCCGTTATGGAAAACTATTTTGGAGATTGCCGAAACCATCGAACTGACAAATCGTAAAAACGGAACCAAAAAGGATCTCAAGAGTCTTTAGAAAAGATCTAACTGTCAGGGTGTAGCCAAAATCTGTAATGTTTTGAAATCTCCTCGCTCAATTTGGATTCTGTGGTTAGATGATGGATTGTCTGCGGCGTATATTGTCGAGCCAATTTTAAAAGATTCTTTGCTACGAACTCTGTGGCTCTACACCCTACGCAACTTTCCCTGAAGCATCTTAAGCCACCCGCCCTTAAGCAAAAAAAGCATGAAACTCACCACGATTAACGCTGCGCATCTATCATGTTGCAGCCCAACCAGCTTGACGCGTCATTATGTTTGATGCTATGAATACATTAACAATAACATATAGATAAGGAGTTTTTCATGGCTGAAATTCAGCAAAAGGCCGAGGTGTCTTCAATCAATGAACTTCCCGCTGAACATCGAAAGCAGATAGCCCAAATTGCGAATGATGTCCGTGCGAGCTGGAAGCGCACTGTTGAGTCCCTCCTCGCCGTTGGCAAGGGTCTGACCGAACTTAAAGAGCTGATGCCTTACAGGCTTTACCTGAACTACATCCGCAAAGAGTTCGGCCTAAATGAATGTCAAGCTGGGCGACTGACATCCGTTTGGCAGAAGTTCGGTGGAGCGCAATCTTCAAAAGTGCTGGAGGCCAAAATTTCTACGCTCTATTTGCTGTCGACCGCGCCCGATCTGAAAAAAGTTGAGACCCTGGCCGGCGGTGGGAAGGTTCTCATCGGTGGTAAGAAAAAAGGGATCGAAGAAATCACAGTCGCCGAAGCCACAAAACTGCGTAAGTCCAATGGCATTGCCAAGGAGCCAACTCCCGCCGAGCAAGATCGGGAACAAGCAGAGACCGCACATCGCAGGCTCTGCACTCTCGCGGAGGAAGTTGCAGATTGGTGCGGCGACATTGAGCGGATTAAAAAAAGAGGCTTTGAGATCAAGAATGTGAACATGGTGAAGGATTATCTGCGGGAGGTTTCTTTCGCCACCAACTCCGTGGCGAAGATACTGTGACTCTTTCCGAACTCAAAATAACGGCGAAGGCTTACAAAACTATTTTACGTTGGGCGCAATCGCAGCGAGAGATCGGATTCATTTGCGCTGGTCGAAAAAATATCGTCACTCATGTTTATAGAATTAAGAACATCGACAGTGAGTCTCGCATTGCCTTCATACCTCATGCGGGACAAGAGAGGGCCATCAGAAGTGCCGTTAAAACGAACGGAATGTCGGTTTTAAGCGCGGGACACTCACATCCCAACCAAAAGGACACTCCGATGCCTTCTCGCGCTGACTGCGAGTTTATACGCCAAGGCTTCCTTGAGATAATAATTGCGCCATCTAAAAATGAGGTTCGCTGTTGGCGAATGAACAAGAGTCGATCCAAAACTCTGAAGCAGGAAGTGCCAATCAAAATCGTTGGCAGAACCAAAGATAAAAATGAACGCTAGGCGCGGCACATTGACCACCAAATAGTGTGGTCTGCAATCTGAATGAAAACTCAGAAACCTAGACGTGTCTGGTCTTGGTTGATTCTGAATAGTCGGAATACCTAATAGGTGAAGCGCAAGTGACCGAATTGAATAGCAAATGAAACTAAAGATCGCACAAACACTTTCACAACTGATGGAAAGCCGCCGGATAACTCTGAAGGAAATATCCAAGAGTACTGGCGTACCGTTGTCGTCAATCGCCGAGTGGAAAAAGAATAATCGAAATCCCAAGGTCGAAGATGCGAGCAAAGTGGCTGATTACTTGGGGATCACACTTTCACACTTACTATTCGGCCAAGAAGATCGGCAGGAGCCACTTCAGAAAATTCTTAAGGAAGAATTTTTCAAGGGGACGTTTGAAATAAACATTAAAAGAGTACACATAAAAAATGAGGACTGACATGAAACAATTAGTAGCAACACTGATCTTGTTAATTTCGTTCAACACCTACGCCGACCTTGAGGGTGCATTAAAAGAGTACGATTTTAAGAAGGCCGACGAAGAAGCACGATCCTTAATTGACTCGAAAATGGGATACATTGTTCAGAAGGCTGGTAGCTACGTTAGCCACTACGAGAACCTTTACAAAAAAATTAAATTTGAACACAGAACAAATATGACAGACCCTTGTCATCCGTCGCAGTCAGACAGCTATCATCATGCTTGCTTATTGCAGCTTAAAGATTCAGAACTCCCTGGGGCGAAAACGACTGTTGATGAACTCGCGGGAGTAAACTCCGAAATTCAAGCGATAGACGATAAAGTGAAGGCGCATTACGCCAAGTTGATTGATGAAAAGGCTAAGGACATTGAGGAAAAGCTAAAGAAAGAAATTGAGCCAAAGATCGCAGCTTGCCCAGAGGGAAAAACGGCTGAGGAACTGGATCAGGAGCTGGGTTGCCTCGACAAAGTTGCAACAAGTTACATCGGAGATTTTTTTACCAAAAACAATTTGGCAATTTATAAAAAGCAGGTCCTTGCTGGCCCTGTCGTTTCTTTGGTTAAGCCGCGAGCTGACAAGGCAAATTCAACCAAGGCAAAACTGATTGCAGCGCATGAAAACTCGCCCGAAGGAAAAAGAGAGGCTTTGGCTGGAACTCTTTGTCGTGCCTACTGGATAAAAATGAACGCTGAGAAATCAATCGCATCGGAGAAGGAAGTTGGACGTAACTCTGGCTTTGTAAACGCCAATCATCTCCACCAAAAAGGAACTGACCTGAGAGATGCAAAACGTGAGATCGCTTCCACCGAGCCAAAATACAATAAAATGACAGGGAAAAAGTTTAACTATGCTAGGGACTGCAAAGATGAGCGCGACGATGAAGAGCCTGAGCATGAGTAATCTTTTAGCTTAAAAAAACTAGCACGGTTAAATCTAGTTGAATGAAAGTGTCCG
>JAPKGD010000030.1 GCA_026648125.1 Bdellovibrionales bacterium
GATCGGACTATTTTTGGCCCGACTTTAGTGGTGTCAAAATGAGACGAGTGTTGTTAATTTTTCTTTTCGTCTTTTTCGCCAAGGAGGGCTTCAAGTATTCGCTTGGCGCGATCCGAGGGCGACTCAACCTTAAACATGCTGCGCAGCTTCAGGTCCTTTTTCACGTCTTTTGGGATTTCAATTTTCGCATCGCGAATCTTTACAAAGGTCTTTTTGAGGTCTTCTTTATCTCGAATTTCCGGCTTAAATTCGCTTAAGATGTTTTCAAGAACAAACCAATAAGTGGAGCGGACCACCACGGGAAGTTTTGTATTGTTGAGGCCGTCGAGTGCTTCTTGCGCCAGGCTATCGATGCTGTCCTCAAAGGCATTGAGTCCGTTCAGTTCCTTGCGAATCTCTGGCATCAATTTGGCCAGCATATTATCTTGGTTGGGGCGGGAGAGTACGAGCAGCAGGCCTTGGCGCAGACTTTCAACGCTCTCTTGATCGGGAGTCACTTCGGCGTCCGGATTTGAGCCCTTTAGAATTTTATTGGATTTTTTGATTCTCTCTCGAACCATGCTGAGCATCTCGTCATAGTCCTTAATCTGCAGTTCATTGTATTTAAAGTATTCAGACCAGGAAGGAAGAGAGAGAGCCAGTCCAACGAGGATTGAGAGAATTCGCACATGTCGCGTCATAAGGCCAATTATAGTGAGATACACTGCAATGACCAGACCTTTTCTCTAGACTGGCCCTTTGTCGGATTGCGCTGAAAGAGTTTTCACTTCAGACCTTATTTTTTTTGTGCCAGAATAGGGCTCTGTTTTTACTCAACATTTGCGAGGAGTTTTACCTTGAAACGACTATATGCCGTTATTGCACTTGCGAGCCTTTCCAGTTTGATCGGTTGTTCAGCCGCTCTTGAGAAAGCCGTCGAGCAGAATCCTGATATCGTATTTAATGCGATCAAGAAAAATCCCAAAAAGTTTATCGAAGTAGTGAACGAGGCCGCTCGGGCAGCTCAAGAAGATGCGCGAAAGGACGAAGAAGCTGCTGAAGTTACCCGCATGGAAGAGGAGTTCAAGAACCCAAAGTCACCCAAGGTTGAAGAGGGCCGAATTATTTTTGGAAGCAAGTCGGCGCCAATTACCATCGTGGAATATTCGGATTTTCAGTGCCCTTACTGTGCTCGAGGTTACAACAACCTGAAAGAAGTTCGCGAGATGTACGGAGACAAGATTCGTGTCGTCTACAAGCACCTTCCCCTAGATGGACATCCCTTGGCGATGCCTGCAGCAAAGTATTTTGAAGCTCTTGCGCTTCAGTTGCCGGACAAAGTTGAGAAATTCCATGACGAAATTTTTAACAACCAGAAGGCTCTCAACGATAAGCGCGAAGAATTCTTAAAAGATATCGCCAAAAAGCTTGGCGCAAATATGACCAAATTGATGAAGGACCTTGATTCCGAGGCTGTGACCAAGAGAATTGCGGCTGACATGGAAGAAGCTCGTGAGTTTGGCTTCAATGGAACTCCGGGATTTTTAATCAATGGCGTTTCGTTACGTGGAGCTTATCCTCCCCCGTATTTTCAAAAAATTATAGATCGTCATTTAGGAAATAAGCCCGAATAAATTTCGGATTAAATTTCTAAAGGTAAGAGGCGCGGCAACAATCGCGCCTCTTCTTTTTTAAGCTCACAGGGGTAAGCTGAAATCTGAACGCCGGCCTTGATTGCTTGCCGTAGGAGTTTTCCATAAATGGGGTCAATGTGATCGGCCGGCGCAAAGGCCTGGCAATCGTCCCTCTGAACGAGAAAAAGAATTTCTGCCGTGTGCTTTTTCTGAACCAATTCCATCAGCTCTTTAAGGTGTTTTTGACCTCGTTCAGTAACGGCATCAGGAAACAGGGCTAAGCCGCCCTCACGCAAAGTCACATTTTTAACTTCAACAAAATGAAGCCGACTTTTTTCAATCAAAGGTGGAGTGAGCTTAGTGCCCGCAGGGAGGTCTTCGGAGCTCTTCCAAAGTGCAAGATCGATCCGAGTTTTTGCGTGAAGTTTGACCTCTCGCTGGCCTGAATCAAAATCCTTCCATCGAGGAAGGAGACCCAGAGTCCATGCTTCCCAGACTAAATCGTTGGCCAAGTGCGTGTTTACACCAACCCAGCCGCTTGAGGTCTTTATCATCTGTAAGGTGTGAGGAAGTTTACGGGTGGGGTCCGCGCTCGTCGAAAACCGACACGGGGCGCCCTCTTCAAGACAGCTTTTCAAACTCCCCGTATTGGGGACGTGGGCCGTGGTCGTTTGGCCATTAACCTTCAGATCCGCAAAAAAGCGCTTATAGCGCTTGAGGAATTGGCCTTCGTTGAGGGGTTCCGTAAATTTCATAGGAGCCGCGCAAGCTGCCATGTGCGGCAAGACGAGTCAAAGGCGAGATAATATGGACATTTTGTGCGGCTCTGCGTAAAAAGGATGCTTCTAAACAGGAGATGCGCCATGTCGACAATGGTTACGGAGAAGGAAAGTCCCAAGAGACGGGTTCGCTTTCCCAAGCCGGAGTGGATCAAAGTTCGTTCTGCGGGTGGAGAACGTTATCTCGAACTGAAAGAAATGCTTAAGGAACTCAAACTGGCCACTGTTTGCCAGGAAGCCCAATGCCCTAATATCGGTGAATGTTGGAGCGGGGGCACTGCGACCATCATGTTGATGGGAGAGGTCTGCACGCGCGGTTGTCGGTTCTGTAATGTGAAAACGGGAAATCCGAAAGGAGTCCTGGATCTTGAAGAGCCTCAGAAGGTGGCCTACGCCGTGAGCCAAATGTCATTGGATTACGTCGTACTCACCAGCGTTGATCGGGACGATCTCGCGGATGAGGGCAGTGGACATTTCGCGGAAACCGTCCGACTTCTCAAAGAATTGTCTCCCAGTTTGATCATCGAAGTTTTGACTCCTGATTTTAAAGGCAATGCGACTTATATTCGAAAAATTGTTGAAGCTCGCCCTGACGTGTTTGCCCATAACGTTGAAACGGTGGAGAGACTCACTGCTCGGGTGCGGGATCCGCGGGCTGGGTACCAACAGAGTTTGCGCGTTCTTGAAATGGTTAAAGAAATGGATCCCTCGCGATTCACAAAGTCCTCGCTCATGTTGGGACTGGGTGAAACACAAGAAGAAGTCCGCCAAACTCTAAAAGATTTGCGCTCTGTGGGCTGTGATGTGGTGACCTTTGGTCAGTACCTCCAACCTCGGCCGCGCCATCTACCGGTGGAGGAGTTTATTAAGCCCGAGGCATTTCGGCAGTGGCAAATTGAGGCGGAAGGTATGGGCTTTTTGTATGTGGCCAGTGGGCCACTCGTACGAAGTTCGTATCGGGCCGGAGAGTTTTTTATGAAAGGTGTAATTGAAAAGCGACGCCGCCAAGAAGCGGTCGTTGAGGCGAAAGGGGAATAGGCAGCATGGCAACTCAGGATGTGAAATTACCAGATATTGGCGAAGGCGTAACGGAAGGCGAACTGGTCAAATGGTTGGTGAAGGTGGGTGATGCCGTGAAGGCAGACCAAGCTGTAGCTGAAGTCATGACAGATAAAGCCACGGTTGAAGTTCCCACTCCAGTGGCTGGAGTTGTGAAGGAGCTTAAGCTCAAAGAAGGCGCGATGGTTCCTATTGAAACCGTAATGCTTACGGTTGAAACATCGGGTTCACAGGCGGCGAGCAATGCGCCGACCAAGGCGGCTCCAGCCCCTTCTCCTGCTCCGGTGGCCGCTGCGGCAAAGGCACCTCCGCCGTCAGCCCCAGCCACTTCGGTGATGAGCAGTTCGCGTGGAGGACTTGAGGTTTATCCACCTGCGGCGGACAGTCGAGTCCTTGCAACTCCAGCGACTCGTCGTCTAGCCCGTGAAATGGGAATCGATATCAATCAAATTCGCGGAACAGGAATCGCCGGGCGAGTAACTCGTGAAGACATTCTGCAAACAAAGGGTGGAGCTACGACCGCGACCACGACTTGGACAAAGCCAACAGCGGCGCCAATCAAGGCCGCTTATCAAGGCACGCCCGGTGCGGCCGAAGAACGGGTGCCATTGAGAGGAGTTCGAAAGAAAATTGCCGAGAATTTGCAAATGGCAAAGCAGATCATTCCGCATTTCACTTTGGTTGAAGAAGCAAATGTCGGGGAGCTTGTCCGCATGCGTTCTCAGGCAAAGGAAGCTGCGGAGAAATCTGGCACTAAAGTGACCTACCTCCCCTTTGTGATGAAGGCATTGATCGCAACAATTCGCGAATTCCCCATGTTCAATGCAAGCATTGATGATCAGGCGAGTGAGATCGTCTACAAGGGATATTTTAATGTGGGTTTTGCCGCAGATACTCCCAATGGTTTGCTTGTGCCAGTTGTTAAACATGCGGACCATAAAACGATTTTAGAAATCAGCCGAGATATTCAAGACCTTGCGAGCAAGGCGCGTGACGGAAAGTTAGCTCTCGAAGAGATGAAGGGTGCAACCATCACCATCACGAACATTGGCAGCGTCGGTGGACTCTATGCCACGCCCATCATCAATCATCCCGAAGTGGCGATTCTGGGAATGTACAAGATTCAAGATAAACCCTTGTGGAACGGAACTTCCTTTGATCGCGGACAGTTTATGAATTTTAGCATCACCTGTGACCATCGTTTGATTGATGGGGCAGTCGCAGCCAATTTCATGAAAGCCTTTGTTTCAAGAATTGAAAACCCCAGCCGGTTAATGCTGGACATGATGTAGAGGTTTAAATCATGGCAGACGTATTTGATGTTTGTGTGATCGGTGCAGGTCCTGGTGGCTATGTGGCAGCAATTCGCTCGTCCCAATTGGGGCTTAAGACAGCGGTCATTGAGCGTGAATCGTTGGGTGGAGTTTGTCTAAATGTGGGCTGCATTCCATCAAAAGCAATGATTTCGGCTTCGCACTTTTACACGCGAATGTTGCACGATGCACCCACCATGGGTCTTAAGGTGAAAGGTGAGGTTTCCGTCGATATGAAGCAGCTTCAGACTTGGAAGCAGTCTGTGGTTGAGCGCATGACGGGAGGAGTGAGCCAACTTCTTAAGGGAAATGGCGTAACAGTTATCAGTGGTGAGGCGAACTTCAAAACGGCCAAAGAATTGACGGTCAATTCGAAGAGTGGCACTCAAACTGTACAAGCGAAAAATTTTATTATTGCGACGGGGTCTCGGCCGATTGAGATTCCTGGTTTCAAAATTGATGAGACAGATATTTTAAGCTCTACAGGGGCATTGGCCTTAAGTGAACTCCCCAAGCGCCTTGTGGTCATCGGCGGCGGATACATTGGGCTCGAAATTGGAACTTTTTTGGCAAAACTTGGAACAGAAGTTGAAATCCTTGAAGCCGGTGGCGCTCTTCTTGGCGGTGTCGCTGATTCTGATTGCGTTCAGGTGGTTGAGCGAAAGCTGAAGAAAATGGGTGTTAAAATTCACCTCAATGCAAAGGCGCAAAGTTTTAAAAAGACCGGCAAAGCACTGGAAGTAACGGCTCAAGTGGGCTCGGAGTCGGCCACCATCAAGGCGGACAAAATACTTTTGACGGTGGGACGACGGCCAAATTCAGATCAGTTGAATCTCAAAGGTATCGGATTAGGTTTGGACGAGCGGGGTTTTATCAAGGTCAATGCACAAAGAAAGACCAATCTCCCCAACATTTTTGCAATTGGTGATATTGCAGGACAGCCCATGCTGGCCCACAAGGCCAGTCACGAGGGTGTTCTCGTTGCGGAAGTTATTGCCGGTCAAAACCGCGCTTACGATGCTAAAACAGTACCTGCCGTAATTTTTGTCGACCCGGAGATTGCGTCGGCGGGATGGCTTGAGAATGAATGTAGAGCAAAGGGGCACCAAGAATTGAAAATTGGTCGGTTTCCATTCGCCGCAAATGGCCGGGCTGTTTCAGTGATGGAGACGGATGGTTTTGTGAAAATCATTGCCGATGCAAAGACTCACATCGTACTCGGAGTTCATATTGTGGGACCTGAGGCGAGCAACTTGATTTCTGAGGCCGCCCTCGCCATTGAAATGGGCGCGCGTTTAGAGGATATGGCGTTGACCATTCATCCTCACCCCACATTAGGTGAAACTATGATGGAGGCCGCGGAGGCCGCATTAGGGCACGCCATTCACGTTATTCAAAGGCCGCTGTCTAAAGCGGGAGGAAATACGCTTCGAGCAAACGCATGATTGAAAAGGTAAACTGGGGGCTCATTGATTACGAGAATTCAGTTCGCCAGCAAACGGAGTTGGTCGAAGCAGTTTCTTTGGGACAAAAGCCGGACTCGATTGTCTTTTGCACGCATCCCCCGGTTGTGACTAAGGGGCGTACAACGCCAGAGACGGACATCACAGATTGGAATGGGGCAATCGTAGAGTCGAGCCGAGGTGGACGAGCGACTTACCATGGCCCCAATCAGCTTGTAATCTATCCCATCGTTGACTTAAAAACTGAGCGCCGAGGGCTTCCCTCGCGACACATCCAAGCCTTTATAAAACTGATTGGCTCCGTCATGGTTGAGACGGTGAAGACATTTGGTGTTGAGAGTGAATTACGTCAAGGCCTCGAGATCGATGAAGATGGATTTCGCCGGCAGTTGACAGGCATTTGGGTTGGAAACCGAAAATTGGCATCTATTGGTGTGGCTGTGCGCAAATGGGTCACTTATCATGGGATTGCAGTCAACCTCGAGAGTGATGAAATGGCATTCAGGGGGATTCGTCCCTGCGGTTTTCGCCAGGGTGTTATGGTTTCTCTGCAAGAGCTTTTGGGGCAACCCATAGCAAGAGATGAGTTTATAGAGGAATACTTTCGGCGTCTCAGCGTTGAGCTTGAGCCGAGGACCCAAGTGGCTTTTGACCGGACTCGGGCTTCAGAATTTTCTCAAAGAATTCAGTGATCAAGACAGTGGCGTTTGGCCCTCTGGGATCAAAAAAAGGCAAATTGATCTGACGACCAATGGTTTCGGAAAATGGGATGAGGTCTCGGTACCCAGGCCATGCATGGCCAAGACCCTCAACTCGCACGAGGAGCGCCTTAAGTTCATTTTCAATTTTAAAAGAATTGAACTCAGTGGTCATGCCGCCAATGGCCCGTCTCTCCTTGGTAGGGGTCACGTTTTGGCCCAAAAAATCTCTCACTGTGAATTCGGAGTTTCTTTGGTTCACGACGTTGTCATTGGTACCATGGAGCATAAAGATAGGATTTTTAAATTGATTCGGCTGGCAAGGGCGATCTTGCGGTGCCTCTTTCGGTGGACCGCTGCGCATATACTGTCGGGCCGCATTTTCATTTGTGGCAAGTCCGTAACTTAATCCGGCAATCATTGCTCCAGAAGCATAACTGTTAGGAAAACAGGAGAGGAGTCCGGCGGTTTTAACGGCACCTGAGGAAATTCCAACGACAAACGTGGGGACGTGATTCCATCTGTAAGTCGCTTTTAGTTTTTGGATTTGATTGTGAAGGTCGTAAAGCTGACCGGACTGATGCGATTGATTCTCCTTTAGATACCAGCTCCAACAACCTAAGGGATGTTGGCCCTTGGCAAGCTCAGGAAAGTAAACGGCAAAACTGTGTTCTTGGGCAACCTGACGCCAGCCGGTGGCGAAAGCCATTATTCCCGCCTCTTGAAGACAGCCGTGAAGGACAACGATCAAAGATCGCGGAGCACTTTGCATCGGGCTGGGCATTTGAATCAGATCAGCTTTTGCAGAAAAGGAGACGCAAAGGGCAAAGACCCAAAAGAGTCTTTTCATTACTTCTTTTTATCCGTTGCAATGGCAAACCGCTTAATTCCCGCCGACTTTATCGCATCAATAATTGAAACCACTCGCCCGTGAGGGACATCTTTATCGGCTGATATGATGGCTTGGATATCTGGTCTTTGAATCACCATTTGTTCGGCGAAAGCTGTCAATCCGGGTTCATCACTGGGTTTGCCATTGAGTACGATAGATCCAGCCGCATCGAGAGAAACACTAAACTCACTGGGAGTTGTTTCATCTCCACTTCCAGCTTGGGGCAAAGTGACATTGATGCTGGGCTTCATGATGATTGGAGTGGTCACCATAAAAATAATAAGAACGACAAGTATGATATCAACGAAGGGAACGATGTTAATGTCTGCAATCGGTTCTTCGCTTCCGCCCCCCAGTTTTGCCGCCACATTAACCGCCTTTTGCCTTTAATGATTTCGCGTAAGCCAGACATAAATCGCGCACGCTCTCAAGATTATTTAAGATGCTGCGGACTTGGCGCTGAAAGTAGTTATACGCAATCACAGCCGGTATCGCGACCATCAGGCCGACGGCTGTTGCGACAAGGGCTTTAGAAATACCGAGCATTACTGCGGATGCATCACCCTGGCTAGTTGCCAATCCTCTGAACGCGTCCATAACTCCGAACACGGTTCCAAGAAGACCGATAAACGGGGCATTCGATCCTACGGTGGCCAAAAAATTGAGGTAGCGATCGAGACTCCCGCGCTCAACGAGCGCATAGCTGTTAAACACTTCCTCAAGACCTTCAATTCCACGCTCTTTGATGTGACGAAGCCCATAGGTGAGTGCTCGGCCCTCAAATGAATCTCGGTCTCGACTGAGTTCTTCAATTTCGTTGAGGCTGTTGCTTTGTAAGGTCTCGCGAACTCTCAGGGCGACTTTTTCACTTTGCCCTCTTGCTTTGCGAAGAGTAAAAAATCTCTCCAAAATAAAGGCCACACTGAATACGCTCAGCACAATAAGTAGCCATAGGGTTGCTTCGTGTCCAAGTTCGGCAATTGCAAAAAACTTGTCGGTAAGCATGGTTTAGACTCCTTTTGGGGACGACTCAAAATTCTCTCTGGTCGTTTGCCGTGTGGTCAAGGTATCATTCCCGACTGAATATGGCAGTTAGCGTTAGAGTGCGATGGATCATTTTGTCAATAGGGCTGATGTTGCAGCCGGCTTGCTCCTGGACATCGGGGGGTGACCCCAACGTCTTGATTGTCGCGGTGGAGAACCTGGCGTTTGAGCGTTTGAGCTGCGAAAGTGGCGACTTAGCTGGTCGGGAGTACGAAAGCTTTCGGATATTTTGTGACGAAGGCGTTCGTTTTACTCATGCCTTTACCACGTCGACATTGAGTCAACCGGCATTGGCCTCCATTTTGACGGGCCTGTATCCCATTGAACATGGTGTGAGGGCTAATGGGCGGGAAGCCCTATCTTCGAAAATTGTCACAGTACCAGAAGCAGCATCTTATGCAGGGTTTCGCACGTGGCTTATCTCTGGTGGTGCCCCCATTTTACGCAAATCTGGTATGGCTCAGGGATTTGAGGTCTTCGACGACGTGTTAAGTCTTTCGGAGCAGAACTGGTATCGACCGGCGCAAGACGTGGTAAAAAATTTTATTTCACGCTTAGACAAAGACTCCGGTCGAAAGTGCTTCTTTTCTGTACTCTATCTTTCTGATCTGCAGTTTCCTGAGATGGAAACACGGTCAGATTTGGGTGAGATCCGAGACCGAAGCTTTGACAGTCAAATGAAAGAAGTCGCTGAATCGCTGACTCAGCTGATTGGGCAACTGAAAGCTCGAAGGATTTGGCATCGTACTCACGTAATATTAGTTGGGCTTAACGGAGGAGGCGGGAGAACGGGAGAGTGGCCACCTCTCAACTTGTATAGTGAAAACACCCGTGTTGCTTTGTTTCTCAAACCGGCGCGACCCAATTTTGATCAAGGTCCACAATGGACCATTGATAAAAATATTAGCTTGGCCGACTTGGGTTATTCGTTATTTGAGTTTGTCGGCGTCAAAACGCCAGAGCCCCCTTTGCCACAGCTGCGACGGGTTTCCCTCTATGGTCTGGTCAATCAACCTTCCTCAGATTGGAATGATG
>JAPKGD010000300.1 GCA_026648125.1 Bdellovibrionales bacterium
TTTTAGGTGGCCTCTTGGGTACAGAGAGAAGTCTTGCGCACAAACATGCTGGAATGAGAACCTTTGCGCTTGTGTCGCTTGCCTCAGCGTTTTTTGTGGTGATTGGCCAGCTTGTTATTCAGGAAACTGATATTTATAGCAATGCCGATCCGCTCCGTATTGCGTCGCAAGTGGTGCTGGGGATCGGATTTCTTGGGTCAGGCCTGAGCCCAGCATGGATCCCATTTGAGCCAAACACTCATAGTCCATCGTGGCACGCATAGCTTCTTCTTGAGTTAATACAGGTGCTGAAGACCCTCCGGGAATCACCGCTTTCAATGTTCGGCCCGGCTTTAGACCACCACAAAGATCAAATATAATGTCCTTCAATGGTGTTCCGAGGGGAACCTCATAATTTCCGGGCCGCATGACATTTCCACTCACCGAAAACAATTTTGTTCCCGGTGATTTTTCCGTTCCATATTTGCGGTACGCAGCGCCGCCTTGATCAACGATGGGAACAACCGCTGCAAGAGTCTCCACATTGTTGACGATCGTGGGCTTCTTTAAATATCCCTGAATAGCAGGGAACGGAGGTTTAAGCTTAGGTTGCCCCTTGAGGCCCTCCAACGAAGAAATCATACCGGTTTCTTCGCCACAGATATAGGCGCCAGCCCCAGCGTAGACGTCCATATCGTGTTTAAATTTTGAGCCCAAGACGGATTCACCCAAAATCCCCGCAGCGTATGCCTCTTTGATTGCCTCACGTAAAATGCGAATCGACTCGTTGTACTCTCCTCGCACGTAAATGTAGGACTTGTGAGATCCAATGGCCCATCCAGAAATAATCATACCTTCAATCAATTGATGAGGAGCTTTCTCCATCATCAGGCGATCTTTAAATGTACCGGGCTCACCCTCATCGGCATTGCAAAGGAGATATCGGGGTTCACCATTGTTTGGCAAAAAGCTCCACTTTGTCCCCGTCGGGAAACCCGCACCGCCGCGCCCCCTTAGCCCCGAAGCTTTTACTTCTTCGATAATGGCCTTGGGCTCCATTTTGAGGGCCTTTTCTAATACTTTGTATCCACCCTGCTTTTTATAGCCATCAAGACTTCGATACTGGGGAAGATGATAGTGTTCAGTGAGAAGTTTAGTTTCCATGCTTTGCTCTCAATTCATTGATAATCTGCACCGCTTTTTCTGGGGTGAGATCTTCGTGATAGCCATCGTTGATTTGCATCATTGGAGCTGTTCCACAGGATCCGAGACACTCCACCCGGGTCACAGTGACCATGCCATCTTTGGACATCTCACCATTTTCAACCCCATAGGTTTTGCACAAGTGATCCGCAAGCTCTCGGCCCCCATTCATGGCACAGGAAATATTGGTGCAAACTTGCACGTGCAACTTTCCCACGGGCTGGTGATTGAACATGGTATAAAACTTGGCCACTTCCCAAATGTGCGCCTCAGGGATTGCCATTAGCTGACTCAAATGTCGGATGCACTCTGGGGAAACCCATCCCTTGTTCTCCTCCTGGCAACGATAAAGCGAGGGAATTATCGCCGAGTACTTATGCTCGTAGCGAGTGAGCTCCCCTTTTACAAAATCCTGCCCCTCTTTCGACAACTGAAACATGTCTATACTCCCTAGCGGTCCAATTCGCCGGCAATCAGGTTCATACTTCCCAGAATGGCAATCACGTCGGCCACAAGTCCGCCCGTAATTTGCTTTGGAAAAGACTGGTAAATAGCAAAACAAGGTGGGCGTACTTTTAAGCGATAGGGCCGTCCGCTGTTATCGCTAATCAAATAAAACCCGAGCTCTCCATTTGCCGCTTCAACGGCATCATAAATTTCACCCGCGGGTGGTCGGAGCCCCTTGATGACCAACATAAAATGGTTCATCAAACCTTCGATGTTGCCGTAAACGTCCTTTTTCTCAGGAAGGACAATTCCTTTGTCTCGAATCGTGTAATCCCCAGGGGGTATATTTTTCGCCACTTGCTCAATAATTTTTAACGACTCTCTCATTTCAGCAACTCGAACCAAGTAGCGGTCGAAGACATCTCCGCTCGTACCTACAGGAACGTCAAAATCAAGCGACTCATAGCCGTAATAAGGATCTGTTTTACGCAAATCCAGCGCCACTCCGGCGGCCCGCAAACAGGGGCCAGTGTATCCCCACTCGATGGCCTCTTCGGCACTGATCGATCCCACGCCACGCGTGCGCTGAATCCAAATTTTGTTTCCGGTGAGCAGCTTATCTAACTCATCCACGCCCTGGCGCATTTCTTTGCAGAACGCGAGGACATCGTTGTACCAACCCTCAGGAGGATTGTTGGCCATACCGCCAACTCGAGTCATAGAGACAGTGAGACGAGCTCCACAGAGCTTTTCAAAGAGGGTGTAGACCTTTTCGCGATACTGAAACAGGTGGAAAAATCCGGTCAACGCACCGAGATCAACAGCGTTTGCAGCAATACAAACGCAATGATCTATAATTCGCGAAAGTTCCATAAGAATTATGCGAATCGCTTTGGCCTTGGGAGGGATTTCAACACCCAACATTTTTTCAACCGTCTTACAGTAAGCCACGTTGTTAATCGGGGCCGAGCAGTAGTTCAGTCGATCGGTGTAGGGAATGACTTGGTTATAGGGATGGGTTTCTGCCATTTTTTCAAAACAGCGATGGAGAAATCCTATTTCCACATTAGCGCGATGAACCTTTTCACCATCGAGCTTGACCATGATTCGTAAAGTTCCATGAGTCGCCGGATGAGAGGGGCCAATGTTAAGGGGAACCAAATCGCGCCCTGAATCTTGATAATTCGGGTCTTCATCAAAATGCAGCGGCAGGGTCTCCGTACAATGCTGCTGGAGATCGGCCGGATAATCTTTACGTAAGGGGTGTCCCTTGAACTGGTGGTGAGTCAGGATTCGTCGCATGTTGTGGTGTCCATCGAAGCGAACGCCAAACATGTCGTAAATTTCCCTTTCAAACCAATCAGCCCCTCGCCACACTTGGGTCGCCGTGGGGATCTGCTCGTTTTCCGCAACTCGCGTCTTTAAGCGAACTCGTTTTGCGTTTTTGCTCGAGAACAACTCGTAAGTGACTTCGAAACGTTTTTCCCGTTCAGGAAAGTCAGATCCCGCCACCTGCATTAGAAAATCAAAACGCCCGGAGTCTTTAAAATGTTTGAGCACTGGAACAACCTGTGCGGGTGAAAGAGAAATTATGTTCCCACCATTTTGGCTCTCGAATTCAAATTTCTCGCCAGCAAACTTTTCTTCAAGGTCTTTACGTAAATTCTCGAGTTGATTCATCGGTAGACTCCTGGCTCCCAGCTTTCTTTCCAAGGACGGGGAACGCCATCAGCGATCATTTTTTGCACGACCATAACACCGTCCAAAACAGCCTCTGGAGTCGGAGGACATCCAGGAACATAAACATCAACTGGTACTACTTTATCCACGCCCTGTAGCACGTGATAGGCGCGATAAAATCCACCTGAACTCGCACATGCGCCCATGGCGATCACGTACTTCGGTTCGGGCATCTGGTTGTAGATCTAAAGCCGACCAAAGGGAAAGCCAATAGTTGGCGTGGTTGTTTCTCCATTGGAAGCCACTGGAAACTTCATCGA
>JAPKGD010000301.1 GCA_026648125.1 Bdellovibrionales bacterium
CTCGCCCTGGATTAAAAATGAAGTGGCATACCGATGGTCCACATTGTGCGACTCTCCATATCCCGATCTTTACTCATCCAAATTGCAAAATTTTAATAGAAAAGTCGGAGTATTTTCTTCCGGCCGATGGGAGCATTTACCTATTGAATGCTGCAAAAACACATTCCCTGGTCAACCAATCCGCTATCGATCGAATACATATTACATTTCCACTTTGTCCCTTAAATTTTCCCAATCCAAGTGGAGAACTTTTAGCAGCCACACAGGTTTTCTTAGAAAAATTCAGAATCGATCCAAGTTATATTGGCCAAATTAAATAGTTCTAAGCCAATGCCAGATTTGCATTTGAATTGCCTCAAAGACGCTTAAGACGCGCGATCTCTCGTTGTGCCTCTTTAAGTTCCGCCCTCGAAGTCATCAATTGCATTTCTTGCTCAGAAATGAGCTTTTGCATCTGCACTAAACGCGCTTCAAAAGTCTGTACGAGCTGATTGTGGCGGTCCACAAGCTCTTGAATTTTGGCGTCGCCCACTTTGCGCTCATTGAGCCGCCCCATCATCTGCGACTGCTTAGTCGCCAAATCTTGAAGCCCAGAGCGGACCATCTCATCGAGACGCTGACTGACTCCAGCCAGACGCTCAAATTTGACCTTGCTGGCCCCTACGACTTCAGTCACTCGGGAATTCAACATCTCAAGCTTGGCCTCTTGCTCTTTAAACTTGCGCTTGATTTGGTCCACTTGAGCCACCAAGAGACGCCATTCCTCGGATCGAACTGGTGCTACCGTTGTGTCCGTCTCCCGTTCTGGCTTGAGAACGGGGCGATTTAACTCCGGAAACAGATCTGGATTCAATTCGCGACTCATTTGGCCCCCCCGGGTCATCCATTTAAAGGATTTCTCTGGACGCCCGTCTGAATCTCAATCTATCGTGAATTCATGAGCTCTGTCACTCACTTGACGCAGTTTCTTCTTCGCCTCGATCCAAGCAAAAGCGTGGCTCGTCAAACTCTATTCAATTATCTTAAGGTGTTTCACGATGCCAACGAGGCTCTCAAGCCCGAGTTGTTCAATCAGTTTTTCAACCACATTGTGAACTACCAGTACTGGCAATCAAACTCTCGATCTCTCGGCGAGTCTTTGGCGCAAGACATGCAAAGATTTGCACAAGAGTATCGCATTGATTTTGATCTCAAGGCGGTCGCTTTTCCTCACCAAACTCAAATCGTAATGATTGAACACGCTGCGGATCTTGAATCTTTGATCAAAAAGCGTGAAACCGCCTTACAAGAAGAGGGTGATCGGCAAAAGCTCTTTTCCATTAGCGAAACCCAGTCAATGGCCATTCTTCTTAAGAAAAGTGGCAATTTTGAAATTCGAATCTACGGAAGAGCCGCTCTGATAAAGCAGGGGGAACTCGATTTGCCTCGTCCCTTAACTCAGCTTTTTTACACCATGGACGTGGAACTCGAACCGTTTAAGTGGCAAGTGCTCGAGGGCCCAGTGGTCACTTTGGCTCGCTTTCGCCTGAATGATGATGGTTGCCAGGGCACAATGATCCGCGGGCACATGCTTCAGCGTTATGAAACCATGGCCTCAGGGGCGTTAAGCCAACACCCTGAGCTCTTCTATGCCCTCAAGCGCGTGGAGAGGCATTTCATCAACCCACCCTCAGACCCTTTCTACCGGGATTTGGTCATGCAGCTTGAAAAGGCCAAGCAACTTTTGAGGCTCTCGCACCCCGATGGCCGTCGCGTCGCCAACGGAGCCCTTCACCGGGCCAAATCTGCCCTGCAAAACATCTTTCCCAATGACAAGGTCCTTTCGGGTCTGGTAACCAACGTCGAATTCGCTTTGATGTCGCAAACCACCGAACCATGGACCGAAATATCGACAAACTGATTCGCCTCAACAAATTTATCGCCGATAGTGGCATTACCAGCCGCCGCAGGGCCGACGACCTGATACGTGAAGGTTCGGTTCAGGTGAATGGTCACACCGTAAAAGAGCTTGGGGTAAGGGTTCACCCTGGAAAAGACCGAATTACGGTTGAAGGGAAATTGGTTCGCCCCGCCAACCAACGACTTTATGTGGCCTTTTATAAGCCTGAGAATGTCCTCACCTCCATGTCAGACCCCCACGGACGCCCAACCGTTAAGGATTACATGGAAGAGCTCCCAGTGCGGGTTTACCCCGTGGGGCGCTTAGACTGGGATACAGAAGGTCTTCTTCTCCTGACTAATGATGGAGAGTTTGCGCAAAAGGTCGCTCACCCAAGGGCAGCCATTCCTAAAACTTATCTTGCCAAGCTCAATGGCGTACCCACCCGTGAGCAGCTAGATAAACTTCTTCGTGGAGTTTCAATTCCAGGCGGAAAGGCCTCTGCGATTCACGTGAGCCGGGTTCCCCTGGGAACCTCTCAGCAATATGCCTGGTACAAAATCATCATCAATGAGGGCCGAAATCGCCAAGTGCGAAAGATGTTCGAGAAAATCGGTTACGACGTGAAAAAGCTCAAGCGAGTGGCCATTGGAAAGCTGGAAATTGGCCATCTCAAAAAAGGCCAGTACGTCTTTTTGGGGCCCAAGGGGATTGAAGAAGCTTTGTCGAGTGAATGGGAACGTCCATCAAAGAAATTTCGGCCAGGAAGTCGACCCACCAATCGACCCAAAGGGCGACGTTAATTTCCTTCAGCACCCGCCCCTAATGGGGTGCTTGCCTTGTCTTTCATAACCTCAAATTCTTTTAACGCATGAGAAGGGTCGCTCGAATTCGAGTTCTTCTTAGACTTTTCCTTTTCTGACTCGTGATAACGTTTGGAATAAAGTCTCAATTGTTCTGAGAACTCCTTCTGTTTTTCTCTCATGTAGGAGTCAAAATCTTTGCTCTGCGCCTGAATTTCGGACTCAAAATCTTTACGTCGGTCCTTTTCGTTTGCAAAAAACTCCTGTCGACGGCGGTCCTGATCTTTAAAGAATTCTCTCGTCTGTTCTCTGTCTGACTTCTGACGTTTAAAGTCGTCTCGCAATTCTTTTTGTTCCTTTAAGAAGCTCTCCCGACGTTTGCCTTCTTCTCGTCGATACTGATCTCTGAGGCGCATCACCCGATCCCGAAACTTCTTGCGATGCTTTTGCGTCAGCGTTTGGTATCGCCCCTGAATATCTGAAGGTTTTAATTTCACTTCACCCATCAGTTGAAGCAGAAGCGCTAACTCGTCATTGTTTTGCTTTTTCTCTTCTGGGATTGCCGCTCTCAATTCACTGAGGGCCTCTCGGTCGGCTTTAAGCGATATCTCTCCTTCAAGCTCTTCTCTGACCTGGGCCGATGGCGTGCTCTCCTGAACACTCGACCCCGTACGACAGGACATAAGGACCAATGAACATCCAACAAGGCAAAATATGCCGACCGACTTAAGCAAAGACTTCATGTTTAAAGGTTAGAGAAGCTTTCGGAGAAACGCAAACCCCCGGTAAAATATAGACTATGTGGTGGCACCGAGGCTTTGATTACCTACAAATACCAACCCATCAAAGGCGCACCTCCCGCTTTATTGATCGGGACTTTCAGGTTCGCTACGCGGGTGTGGTTGTTACAGCTGCTATCTTGGGCGCAGCCTTGGCCTTCATT
>JAPKGD010000302.1 GCA_026648125.1 Bdellovibrionales bacterium
GATGAAAGTTCTACGATCAAAAAAGTCTTCCAACTGGCTCTCCAGGACTTCGCCGTTGATGTGACCGCGGTGAGCATGGGATTGGATGTGGTTCCGGTCACCCGCCAGTTTAAGCCCGACATTATTTTTTGTGATGTCCTCTTGCAGAAGAAGAATGGTTATGAAGTTTGCGCTGAGCTAAAGGCAGATGCCCAGCTCAAAGGCATCCCCGTTATTCTGATGTGGAGCGGCTTTATGGAGTTAGACCAAGATAAACTTCAGGCTGCCCGGGCTGACGGCCACCTCGAAAAGCCATTTGACGTAAAAGACTTGAGATCTCTCATTCAACAATTTGTCCCTCGAACTCAAAAGCAGCGATTAAGTGAATATCTGAGCTTTCCCAAGATGCCCGAAATGATTGAGTCAAAGGGGGCTCAGGCACCGGGAGCACCGAATGCTTCTGGCGGAGTTGAACCAAATGCGGAGGGTTCGTGGAATATGGAAAGTTTTGATCCAATTCCTGGAGTGGAGGCAGAGCCGGGGGATGACTTTCAGGAAGTTCCCCTCCCCCCGCCTCCAAAAGTTGATGCGCTCGGTGATATCGAAGGCGTTGAGGACCCCGAAGACGGACAATGGTCAGCGACCAGTCTCGATCGCTTCCGAGTGAACATTCCAGAGGGGCGGCAGGACGAACTTGCTGTGGAGCTCCCAGAGGAACATGAAGAAGTCACGCGGGATGTTCCTCGAAATTTAGATCTCAGCGACGAAGTTCCCACATCGCCCCCTCGACCACCGACTTCTCCCAAGAGTTCTTCGTCCCCAAGCTTAGATGAACGACAGCTCGAAAAGATGGTTCTCGAGCAAGCTCGAGGCCTGATCGAATCCATTGTTTGGAAGATTGTACCAGATCTTGCCACACAGATTATTGAGAGAGAGATCAAGCGACTTCTCTCTGAAAAAGGTCCTTCTACCCCTCCTTGAGGTGAGTGGCCATGCTACTTAACGAAATGATCAAGTTGGCTTTGCAAGAAGACATGCCAACGGGAGACGTGACCACCGACTCCCTCGGCTTGGGTAGCCGCGAGGGCCGAGCCCGTCTTGTCGCAAAAGAAGATTTGGTACTATCCGGAAAAGAAGTTTTTGCCGCCACACTAAAAATGGTCGATTCCTCCATTCAATGTAAGTGGCAGTACGACGAAGGAAATTTTATTTGGGCCAAACAAACTGTGGCCACAATGACAGGCCCCCTTCAGGCGCTCTTAAAAGCTGAGCGCACGGCGCTGAATTTTTTAGGACGACTCAGTGGAATTGCCACACTGACAAAGTGCTTTGTTCAAAAAGTTGAACACACCGGCTGCAAAATTTTGGACACAAGAAAGACGACTCCTTTGTTTCGCGACCTCGAAAAACAAGCAGTTCGCCATGGCGGCGGACATAACCATCGTCTCAACTTAAGCGAGGGTGTCCTCATTAAGGATAATCACATTCGAGCGATTGGCGGAATCCAGTTTGCCATTCGAAAAGTCCGCTCTAAAACAAATCTTCCCCTCGAGGTTGAATGTGAGACGCTTGAGCAGGTGAAAGTTGCTGTCGCAGAAAAAGTGAGTTGGATTCTTCTCGATAATTTTTCTGAAAACGATTTGAAAACAGCGCTCTCGCATATTCCCAGTTCAATTCAAACCGAAGCCAGTGGTAATATGTCACTGGATCGCGTGAAACAAGTTGCAGAAATGGGCGTAAATGCAATTAGCGTTGGTGCGCTGACCCATTCGGCGCCAACCGCAGATTTCAGTTTGGAGTTTGACTTATGAGCGACGTAAATTCGCAGATTTTTGTTTGGACCGACCGGTGGCTCAAAGCCGCTGGACACCCGCACTTGTCCTTACCTATCACCGAAAGCACTAATGATTTGGCAAAAGTGGAGGCCTTTGAGTCGACTCCAATGATGATTTATCTCGCTGACCAACAAACACAAGGGCGCGGCCGTGGTGGTCATACGTGGTCCTCTCCTCCTTCTGGCTCCGCCCTCATGGCCACTTGGTCTTTGGAACTCTTATACCCACCACAGCAACTGACCGCTCCCATCGTAGGCCTTCACCTTTTTCGCGCGGTCCATACGGTTTGGCCGAACCTTCCCTGGAGCTTAAAGGCGCCCAATGATCTCTACTTGGGAGGGGGCAAAGCGGGTGGCCTCCTAGTTGAGTCTCTCTCTCGAGGGTCCAGCCACAGACTCGTCATCGGACTTGGACTCAACGTAAGCAATGTTCCCGTCGGTATCCCGGAAGCCACCTGCCTCGATGAACACCTTAGAAGCCCGATCACCGAGTTGAACTGGCAGGGCTTTTTGCAACACCTCCATCGGGGATTTATTTCGGCCTCAGAACAATGTGGCTGGACTCAACTGCCAGAAGAAGTCCGCAGTGAGTTGCTCAGCGCTCTTCAAAAAAATCCGAAAACCCAAGGTCTGAGCGATCTCAGTCCAAATGGAGATTTGATTTTCGAGGATAAAATCGTTAACTGGTACTCCCTTTAATCGAACAAATCGGAGGTCCTTGTGGCGCTCACTTACACTCCGCCCGCTGAGCTTGGCTCACCACTTCCTCAATTTCAATTACCGGGAGTCGACGGCCAAACTTATCAGCCCCAAAGTTTCTCTTCTGCCAAAGCCATAGTGGTCATGTTTATTTGTAACCATTGCCCGTATGTCAAAGCGGTCGAAGATCGCCTCATTGAGACGGCCCGGGAATACTTACCTAGGGGAGTCCAATTTGTGGCAATTTGTTCTAACGATCCCGAAGAGTATCCAGAAGACAGCTTCTCTGAACTCAAAAAGAGGGCCGAGTCCAAAAAGTACCCATTCCCCTATCTTCACGATCTCAAGCAGACTGTCGCCCGCTCTTTTGGCGCCGTATGCACACCAGATTTTTTTGCATACGACGAAAATCGCCATTTGGCCTATCGGGGTCGACTTGATGACTCTTGGAAGGATCCGGCAAAAGTGGTGAGGCGGGAACTTGCTCTCGCCATCGACTCCATTTTACAGAACTCGGCCGTTACTACGGAACAAATTCCCTCCATGGGATGCTCCATTAAGTGGCGAGAAAACTGAAAATAATTCAGGGTTCGGAGTGATTGCTAATCTGGGACGAGGTCTGTAAAACCCTGTCAGGGAAGGCCTTGATGTTTTTAAAACTGACTAAAATTCAGCGTGCTGGCGCGCTGCTCGCGCTACTGTTTTCCGTCCAAGCGACGTCGGCCAACCTTTCACAAACTCAAAGTTGTGTCTTGAAGGGCGTACTCACTGGTGACTCCAGGCACTTTTGGTTTTGGGGTCGAGACTCCTGGGTCGGAAAAGTCGATATCATATGCGAACCCGAGTCTCCTCGACGGACAGTTAGACCTCCTGAGAACCCAAAAAACGATCGAAAAATTGAGCGCTATGAAGTGATACTTCGTTTCAGTCCTTGGAGCCCCGGAATTGGCTCGGAGACACCTATGCCGGAAGCTGGGGCAATTACGCGCCCCGCAGGCCCAAAGACCAGCCGTTTGCCGAGACGCCGTCGCACTGGCCGCGGAAAGGCCTGATTCCGCCGTCGGTGCGTCCACCGGCTAGAGGAAATCCGTCACCACCGAG
>JAPKGD010000303.1 GCA_026648125.1 Bdellovibrionales bacterium
CCACCCGACAGGAACCTTTTGACCTTCGCGGATTGTCCCCTCACTACTGAGTCCCCCACGGCTCGAGGTATAGACCTCAAATTTCCATTTATCCTGCCCCGGATAGAGAACCAAAACATTGCCAGAGTCGTAGGCAAATGGAGTGTCGGTAAGAACAACACGGGCAGGCCCCAGTTCAATCTCCGTGGCTTCACGACCAGCCTCTTTGATGAGCCATTCACTCAGCTTGACGTTGGGGTTTTGCAATTGAATCCGAATGGCCGGACCATCACTCATTTTATCGCTCGGCACCACTTCACTTTGGCGGATGCCATAGTGGACGTATTCGACCACGCTTAGTGCTTCCTCACCCAAAACAGTTTGCACAGGTCTTTTGAGAGGCGGATGAAGAAAGAAATCTACTGGCTGATGAAAAATCCGCGCCATTGATGATCCATCCGTCGAAACAAATATCGAAAACTCAGTTTCCCCTACGCTCACGTATCGATTGGTGTCACCAATCTGAAAAGACATGCTCCCATCAACGCCGCGCTTATTTGTTATAACCGAGCCAATGAGAAGAAGAATGATTCCACTATGAGCGAGTACAAAACCCGCATGGTGCGGTTTCCATGGCCAGCGATCAATCATCACTGCGGTTAGGTTAACGATCAGCGCCCCTAAAACCACATACATATATATAGACTTGAAAACGAGCTTTTGCGCGACTTCCGCATCAAAACGCGCTTCGTAGATTGTGCCCACAGCCGACACCACTCCCAAGGCGACTATGATAATTACGGCCAGCCTTAGGGAAGCGAGAAAATCAAACAGCTTTTCCGCGAGCTTAAGCATGGACTCACCTAAATGGGATTGCGGTTGGCCCCAAAGGCTACCATGTGGATTTACAAGGGTCAATTTAGGCCTCTGATCAGAGCTCTGAAATTGACTGGTAAATATAACGAACAGCTTCGCTGAGCCGCGGCGCAAGTTCCTTCGCTGCTGGAAGAATTTTTTTGCTTTGCTCATCCATGTACAAATCTCGGCGGAGTTCAACTTGGATCGCATGATGCCCTTGATCGGGCTTCCCATATTGCTGCGTGAGTCTACCGCCAATGTAAGGCCAATTATAAGCAACCTGAAAACCCTGCTTTTCGTAGGCAGACACAACCAGATCTTTGAATTCGCTTGAACAACTTTTTCCATGAAAGTCGGAAATAACGATTTCAGCTCGTCGCTGCCCCGGGTCGCGATGGGCCTGAGTTCCCACCGAAGGCATGCTGTGAAGATCTATATGAAAAATCGTCTTCGCGCCGGAGTGGCGTAAGTGAGCACAAAGAGACTCGACCTCTTTGTGAAACGGTAGAAAATACTTCTTTACCAGATCTTCGTGTAAAACCTCTGGCATGGGCTTGGGCATGAGGGTCTTTCCCGTGGTGGTCCGACTCCAGTGAAGTCCTGTTGTAAAAGATCCCACGGGATTAGAGCTCCCTTCCACAGATCCCGCATCAACATCGTCCGCCAATCTGTTCAGGTCCACAACATAGCGATGCCAAGGCCAGATCACATTAGGAATATGCAAATCGATCAAAATTGGGCGATAAAGCTGGTCGACGTAGCGATCTACGTCACACATCAGCAATTCCTCAGGGAGCCCTAAAAGCCAAGGTGTCTCATCTGGGACTTGCTCGCCCGAATGGGGAATCGTCACAAAAAGCGCTTTCATAAGTTTGGGCCTACCCGGGCAAAAAGTTGAAGTCCAGCAATTTATTGTTCCTATCTCCAAGCCATGTCATTATGGATTTTAATTATAAGGAGAGGCTGTGGCTAAGATTTATACTCGGCAGGGTGACCAGGGCACCTCTTCTCTTTTTGGCGGAGGCCCTGTTTCGAAGAATGATCCTCGCTTAGAGGCCTATGGAACACTCGATGAGCTCAACTCGATTATTGGCCTGATCCGCGCGGAATGTGGAACAACATTTACAGATTTGGACGGCGACTTTAAATTTTGCCAAAATTATCTTTTTACCGTTGGCTCTCATCTCGCCATTGGGGATGAAAAAATGCGAGCTCACTTACCCCCTCTCAAAGTGGAGTCAGTGGCGGATCTTGAAACTCGAATTGATCAAATGGAGAAGGAACTTTCCCCGCTCAAGAATTTCATACTTCCCGGGGGCCATCGAATCTCAGCCCTCCTTCACTTCGCCCGCACCGTTTGCCGAAGAGCCGAACGATCAACGGTGGCCCTCGGCCAATTTGTGGATCCGCATATATTTATCTTTCTCAATCGCCTGAGCGATTATCTCTTTGTGGCCGCACGCTACGCGAACCACAAGCTAGGACAGAGTGACGTTCTTTGGGATAAGGAATAGTCCGAGATGAGAATCGTGCGAGCAAGCGAAGCTGACAATGATCGGTGCAGCGACTTCTTTTCAAGTGCGATGCTCCCGGGAGATGTAGACCTTCGCCTCGAAAGGGAAGATTTCTTTCGCCCTTACAAGATTCAAGGAGACGACTACAGCACGTACCTTTTACTCAATGACCAGGATGAGATCGAAGCAATGGCCACTCTTGTGTTTCGGCGAGGCTGGCTGGGAGGCGAACACCAAACGATTGGCTATGCCACGGACCTTAGGGTTTCTCCTTCCCGACGAGCCATTTTAAATTGGGCTCAACATTTTTTGCCCATTCTGGAAAGCGAAAAGAATAAACGGGATTGTCGATACGTCTTTACAGTGGTCGCACAGCTACAGCGTCAGGCCTACAACGCTTTTATTCGCCCACGACTCACTCGACGCAGTCTTCCTCGCTATCATCTGTTTCGCAAATTTCACATGGTCAGCGTGCATGGCGTACTCCCTTGGGCTCCACGGCCGCTAAAATCTATTCTCTTTCGACATGGAACGGCTTCAGACCTTGAAATAATTTGCCAGTACTTGGCAAAGAGACGAGCCAGAGCTGTTTTACATTACACGCCAAGCTCAGAACTCGTCTTTCAGCAACTGATGCGCTGGCCCGACCTCAACGCGAGCGATTTTATTCTGGCCTTTGATTTTCATCGTAATCTCGTGGGCTGTGTAGCCCCCTGGGACTCCGATCGACTGCAAAAAACCTTTGCCGTCAGCTATCACAGACGAGCCAAAGTTTTGCATGACTCCCTCAAAGCCGCAGCATTACTCGGTCTTGCCAAGCGACTTCCGAAGACGGGGCGAGCTCTGCACTTCAGCTACCTCACCCACTTTGAGGCAGATAACCCGGATATATTCTATGGACTTCTTCACTCGGCCTATCGAACAACTCATAGTCAGTTCGTTATGTATCCACACTTCGAGGGAGATCTTGCCTTTACTCCTCCGCGCTCAATGATAACTGCGAGCATCAAAGCCGGCCTTTACTGCATCCAAGAGCCGAGCCAACTTCCGCCTGAGTTTTTGACGTGGTCTAGGCGAGCGACTCCCCCTGAAATCGAACTGCCGTTTTTATAAATAGTGCTTAGCTAAATGCCACCTGATTTTGTCGCTCCTCCCGCTGAGGCCAAAACCAGCCTAATACGGGATCAAGCTCGATTGAATCCACAACTTCAACCGGATGCTTCTTTAGCTCCTTGAGAAGAGTTT
>JAPKGD010000304.1 GCA_026648125.1 Bdellovibrionales bacterium
CAGGCCGATTTGAACTCAAAGTTTTCCATTTCATAGCCATCATAATCAAAGCGGATCGTATCCACACTGGTCGGTACAGTTCGGTGCGTATTGGTGAGAACAACACGAAATTTTACAAACCGGGAAAGGGTCATGGGACCAGCCAATGACCATGAGGGCGTGAATGAAGCCTCCCTGCCACTAGCGATTTCAACATCTGCACTTCCTCCAACGGGAAGTGTACTGGTAACAGTGACTTGAGAGAGAACCGGTTGTGTATTGCCAAGATCAATGGTTCCACTTGTGACAGTAAATGCTCCAAGTTGATAGCGAACAAGTCCCACATCAGTCACCAAGGGGTCAGGATACTCGTAGACTGTATCGTAATCCGCATATCCAGTTTGACCGACCAACCAAGTGCGTCCCGCTGCACCATCACCACCCTTTGAAGCGACTAGCCCCTTACCAAACCCACCGGCGGCGCGAACACTCGAACCACTTGCCAGAGTGATCACTCCACCCGCAAACATAGCAATGGAACCACCGCCGCCTCCAGCACCACCGCCTCCCATTTGCACACCGTCAGAGTCTCCTCCATCGCCGCCATTGGCTAGTACCGACCCTGAAATTGAAATCTTGCCCGCGGTGGTTAAAAAGATCATTCCGCCTCCGCCGCCTCCGGCGCCTCCGCTCGAATTCTGCGTGGCTCCACCGGAGTTGTAATATCCACCGCCACCACCCCCAAATCCGCCGCCTTCATATTCAAAGTCATTATCTTCACCGAGTAGCCCCCGACTTCCGGCCCCCGCCCCATTGCCGTCAGTCGAATCACACCAGATCAGTGAGGGGCTGCACGCCAGCGTCCTCACCACGGCATAGCTCCCGCCGCCGCCACCGCCGGCGCCAATCGCTCCAGCAAAACCACCAGACGGCCCCGGCCCCAGAACTGGCCCGCCATCTTGTCCGTCCCCAGCAGCCAATGTTAAAGCGCCACCATTGCCACCCGCTCCACCGCCACAGCGCCCTTGCCCACCTATAGTGGCCAAATTGGGATCCGCCCCCATATCTTCGCCATCTTCACCGGAGCAATTGATAGTGCCTTTTATAAGTATGTCCCCCAAAGAGCGAATGGCCAGTATTCCTGAACCAACAGGTTGAATCGTCCAACCCTCAATCAGATCGAGCTCTGTCACTTCAAGTACGGGATGTGCATCCGTATCAACACGTATGATATTTCCACTGAGGTTTCCGCTTTGACTAAAATTCGAATAACGGGATGGAACAAATGCCCCGTCAGATCCCGTTCCCACCGTAAACGTTCGATTTGCGGTAACCCCATCGGTATACTGATACACTTCAAGGGGAGGATGAAGCCGCCCCACCGCCGAATTCCAAACCACCTCGCCAAAGCTAAAGTTTGCAGTGGTATCGAAGTCCTCGCTCAAAGAAACTCCAAGAGCGCACGGTGACAAGAGCGCCAGTAAAATGGCGTGTGTGGCCTTAACCCGCCAATTCGAGAGCATCTTCACTCCAGCCCATGGTTTGACAGATTCGCCGCCTCAAGGCCTCCGCCGAAAAGGGCTTCACCAAATAGTCATTCACTTTCAAGTGAGCTGCCTTGGTGATTTTAAATCTCTCCATCGACTGTTGCGATGTGATCATCATGAACTTTGTAGCCCCTCGCCGTGGCGAGTTGCGGACAGCCTTGAGAAGAGTTAAGCCATTAATCCCAGGCATTTCCCAGTCTGATAAAATGAGTCCAATTTCGACTTTGGTGTCGCGAATCACTTTGAGCGCATCTTTGGGATCACGTATGGAAATGATATTGCGGAATCCGTAACTGCGTAAATACTCCTCCACGATGCTACGGACCATTCCGTCGTCATCAATCAGCATAATGGGAAGATCTAGATTAACCGTTTTCATCTTGCTCCTCCTGTGGAGGCCGTAAAGGGAGACGCATGATAATTTCCAGCCCCTTTACAGCATGATTCTTTACCTGAAACTCACCATGGTGCTCGACTTCGATAATCTCTCGAGCGATGGCAAGTCCCAACCCGGTCCCCTTGTCACCTTTCGTCGTGAAAAAGGGCTCCAAAACTTTTTCCAACATGTCCTTCGGTATTCCGGGTCCATAATCTCGGACACAAATCTCAACTTCTTTACCGAGATTGGTCACCGCAAAATCAATTTGCCCCGAACCACCCATGGCGTGGGCCGCATTGATGATCAAGTTGACCAAGACCTGCAGAAGTGAGGTTTCATACCCCACCATTTCAATAGGATCTGACTTTACTCGACATATCTTAACATGATGATTTTTCAGCGTTGGCTCAAGCAACTCGATGGACTCATCAATGAGGGCATTAAGACGAATTGTACTCAACGACTTGATTGCGGCATTTGGATTTGAAAGGTGCTTAAACCGATCCAGAATCTCAGCTGCGCGATGTGTAGCCTCCAAAATCTTTTCCAAACTCTGGCGCATTTCTGGCTCAGCTTTCTTTCTCCCCAGATCTGCTTTGCCCATGATCTGCATGAGAATGTTTCCAAACTCATGACTAACCCCACGAGCAACCGCCGCCACAGAGGCTGTTCTTTCTTGAGCTAAGAGCCTGCGATGGGCCTCCGCCAAAAGTGCTTCGCGCACTTCCTTCTCATGATTCAAGTTCCAAAGACTGGTAAAGTTACGAGCCTTTTGCACAATCTCACCCGAACTAAACGGCTTATTCAGGTAGTCCCAAGAGGCGACACGAGAGGTTTCTAACACCGTTCGAATCGAGTCGACCGATCGATCATGATAGGCCGTCACAAACACCGCATTTAAATTCGGGTCAAGGCGGTGAACTTCTTTAACCAGTTCAATGCCGTCCATGCCGGGGCCAAGCAAAACATCAAAAAATCCCATCGCAAAAGGTTCCTTTTGGGCCACCGATCGCTTGACCAGAGCCAAGGCTTCCTCGGCACTATGAGCCACAGTGACATTGAATTCGCTGCCCCCTTGTGCCGTATCAACTCCTTGGGATTTCAGCGCGCGAGAAGAGCGAATGGGAACTACTTTGTCTGAGGCACCGGTAAGAATCTCTTTATAGAGACGACCGATTTCCCTTTCGTCATCGACCACCAGAATTCGATTGTTCATTGAATCAACTTGAGCTGTCGGTCGATCCGCAATGTTTGGGTTCATCTTTAATGCTGAACTCATGCGGCCCCCGCTTGAGAATCACCCTTTAGACATGGAAGTTTGACCATAAACACAGCGCCCTCATTGGGCTGAGACGATTCAAGATAAATGTCTCCACCGATGGCCCGTACAAATCGTCGACTAATATTGAGTCCAAGTCCGGTACCTTCATGGCGAGATTTTGTGGAAAACTGGGTTTCAAACAGCTTTGCCTGGACGTCCTTATCAATGCCAATTCCATTATCAGAGATTCGTAAGTTCCGATCCGTCGCAGGATCGCGTTCGTGATCCCCGCCGCTCCGGGCCTCACGCGGGTCTTCGCCCACTCCACCGTCTCATCGATCGCCGCGTGCGTCGGAATCCGGTCCAGAAACAGCAGCTGCACCGCCCCGCTCAGGATCGCCGCACGAACCCGCGGCTCA
>JAPKGD010000305.1 GCA_026648125.1 Bdellovibrionales bacterium
GCAGATAAAGACATCAAATTAATAAAGAGGTAAGTAATAATATGTTCTTAATTATATATAGTCGTAAAGCAAGCGGACCATTTTTCATTGTTGATCGTTTACTCGAGGATGGTTTTAAAGCAGAGATTAAAATACTTGATTCACATCTTGAAACCATCGAACGCGTGCGCTCGGCTCTTTTTCCTGAACTGAGGGTGCGCGGCGTGGTTCTGACGATGTTCGACAACCGCACGAATCTTTCGGCGGACGTGGTGCGCGAGGTGAATCTCCGAATTCATTTATATACTGATTAACAAAGGCAGATTTGTCGGGATTGCGATAGCCTGCCGAAAATACCATGACAATCTTATCTGAACTGTCCAAAGCTGCCCGCCGCTTCTCAAGGGCCCGTTTAGAGGTCAAAACTTCATCGCTGTCGAGATGCATCAGATAATCGCCAGTGGCTTCCTTCATGCCAATAAGCTTTGCGGCGACGGGAACAACATCTGGGTTCTCTAAAATTCGGCAGTTATATTTTTTGGCAATCGCCCGCGTTTGGTCGGTAGATCCGCCGTCTATGAGCAAGATTTCCACACAATCTTGAGGATAATCCTGGGTGCGGAGGGAGTTGAGACAAGCCTCAATGGTTCTTTCTGAATTGAGTGTGGCAACAATGACTGAGAAGCGCTTTTTGGTTGCGGTCATCTGGAGGACCTTGAAGACCAGCGAAGGGTAAAAAATTGATTGGTGATCTTAAATCCGCAACGTGCATAAAGAGCTTGGGCTCCCAAGTTATCTGTTTGAGTTTGTACATCGAGATGGTCGGCCCCATTTATCTTTGCCCAATTCAGTGCAGACAAAACGAGACCCCGGCCGATCCCCTGGCCGGAAATCTGTGGGGCTACAGCAATGAGATCAATAATAGCTGTACACGAGCGGCCCTTCTCTATCGGCTTTCTATTGAGTCGTAGAGTTACAAATCCAACCAATCCAGCGTCGGACTCCGCCACCAGAAGAGCATCGGCCACTTTTTTGTGGAGACAATTTAGCGCCCATTGTTCATGAATTTTAGCCGCGGACTCGGCGGTTACCAAATTATCGTTATGGAAGCGACTTCTCGTGAAAGCCTCTCGTGCCAGTTTTGCCACGTATTCATCGGCTGTGTTTCTAGCTTCATATATCTTACACTTAATCGATTTGAGGTCAGATGAAAGATCCAAATCTTTCAGTGGATGAGAAAAGAGTGAAATTCCATCAACTAAACGAAAGCTGGCCTGCTCAAGTGCATGAATTCGGCGCCAGTGGCCAGAGATCACTCGGGCAACTAGATACTCATAACCGGCTTCAACTGTGGACCGAACGATTTCGGAATAGAGGGCGAGGTGCTCGTCGTACGACACATCGGGGGCCATCATTGCCATGGTGGTGACCTTAGCGCAGGGAAATCCTAGAACTTCCGTATCAAAGGGGGTCTTTTGCACGGATACGAGTTCCAGATTTTGGGCTCCGCGCTTAGAAAGTTTGGTGAAAATGCAATTTGGGTGTTGTGCGGATTCCACGAGGTTAGTTCGATATTTCTCACCATCAACTTTGCCCTCAAAGAATTCCCACCCTGCAGATTCTAGCAGTGGTGGAAAAATGGGGGACGAGCCTAAAACTTTGCAATCGAGGGAAATGATACTTGTTGGCTCTTGAGAATTCCCCATAGGGCTTCATTGTAGGTGATCTGGCCATCATGTCACTAGTGATTTTTAATTGGGGACCGGCCGTAGAAGTACTCTTCGGCTCACGGCGACGATGATGAGCTGTGAAATCACTGCTAAATAGAGATAGCCTGTTACATTCAGTTGGATCGTCAATTGAAGCCCAGCTTCAAGTGCCAGAGCGCAGGTGAGACCCAGAGCGCTAAAGCCTAGTCCCTTGGTGCAGATTTCTTGGATCATGAGAAAGACCCAAGTCAGAAGACACATGTTTAAACAAGAGAGCGCAATCATCTCAAATGGTGGAGATGAGCTCCAGCCCAAAACTAATCGCGCTATTGGGCTTGCCAGGGCGGCAACCAAAAGTGAGCCAATAAGGGCTAGAGGCGCCAAGGTCAGCGAAGTTGCGGGGCTTCGCTTGTTGTCGACGCTTCGAATTTGACGTGGCAAAAGCCATTGAGCCGCAATCATAAATAAAAAGAACACACCCTTGTAAAACAGGCTAGCTCGAGCAAAAGTTTGAAATTCAATATCACTAGCGATTTGCTTAACGACAAGAAGGTCGATTTGAGGAATACAAGCCGCTGTCAGGGAGAGAACAAGAGGAGAGGCCCAGAGATTTAAAATCCCCTTCGGACGTTTTGGTTTGTGAATGGTTGCAGCAGAGGACCATTGGGTAAGGCTTAATAGCCAAAGGCCGGGGAGCATGGCCAGCAAAGCCGCGAGTTGATAAATGTAAATAGGCTGAGATTGACCCTGCGGAATCGAAATCACTAAGATCTTGGACGAAGCAACGACGACGTTAAACCAACCAATCACATAAAAGAGCATCCGATTCTGGGCTTGGCCAGTAAGCCACCCGGAGGCGAGTGAAACCGAGATGGCGGCAATACCAATGGCAAATGGATCGTGAGGGGAAATCAGGGAAAATACGACAAGGACAAGCGCAATGAGTCCGTTGATGATAGCGATTTGAAGACGTAATTTTTCGCGCGGAACTGGAAAAAAGCTTCCCGCATACTGAAGGATGCCACCGATAAAAAAGAACGACGCGAGTCCTGCGAACCAGGAACTAAACGTCGCAAATTCGGATGCGGACAATTGCTTGGAGGCGAGGATCTGATAGAGGTAGTTCAATACCCCCGCAGCTAGATTCGCGATAAGAAAAAAAGAGGCCTCTTTCATCATATTTTCTTTTGCACCATTAAAAGCATCGCTCCGGCGGCTTTGCCATGGGAGTTGAGGGATTTGGTGATACACAAGCGCCATTTGAATAAAGTGTCCATCCTAAGCGCTGACAGGCTTGATTCTGCCAAGTCAGCGGGACCCGTTCGTCAAAAAAGAGCCAGGTCAGAGGAGCACAGCGGACGAGGGATTCAAGGCCATTTAATAAGCGGGGATCGTTGTTTTGAATAGCCGACATAATCTGGGGGTGCAGCCCAAAGCGACGCATGATGAGTTCATTGCGTGCGGGGTCCATCCATGAATTATAAAGAATGCACTCGCTTCCTCGCATGCGTTGCAAAAAGTGATAGTGTTCCCTGAGTGCCCACTGTGGACTTACAAAAGGAAAATACATTCCGGCACCACACTGTCCTTCTGAGAGTTGAAGCTGTTCTATGCGAGGCCTCACAGGAGCCATGGGCATAGGTTGTAGAAGTGGCGGGAGTTCAAGCAATACGATTGCGGGAAGGACCTGCGGAATCAATATCCACTTAATGAATTTTGGAGGTGGTACAGGAGTGGGAGTCTTTTTCTTTCCGCTGGCCTGTTTAGGATTTTGGAAAAATTGGCTTAAGTAGAGGCCGGTGATAAAAAGAAGGGCAAAATGGACCCAGATTCCTGCTCGAGATGAGACTCTCACCTGCGACATAAGATTATAGAGCCACAAAGA
>JAPKGD010000306.1 GCA_026648125.1 Bdellovibrionales bacterium
AATGTACCGCTCATGCTTGAAGGGCGGCGATATCGCATCATGCCGGATGCGGGTGCGCTGGCGCCGGTGCGATTCACTCTCCAGGAAGCAAGGGCGCTCTACCTGGCCACGCGCCTCTTTCTGAGGCATGCCGACGACCGCGACCCGGACGGGATCACGGCCCTGGACAAGCTGGCGAATGCGCTCCCGGAACCGATAGCGCGGCAGGTCGCGATGACGGTCCTGCAGCTCCGCGAACGGCCTGCCCAGAAGGAGGAGAACGCGATTCTCTGCCGGATAACCGAAGGCTGGGCCCGGTCTCACACCGTTGCCATCCGCTACCGGTCGTTCCAGGACCTGAGCATCCGCAGCACAAGCCTCGACCCGTACCTCCTGGAGCCCAGCGCCACTCTATCTCTAATTTCAAAGTAATTTGGTATTTCGATACCAGACCAATTTGGTCTTACTATATCCCAGCATATAAATTGTAGGTAATTTTGATCATTTTTCCTTGTTGATCTGATTTGTTGGTATAATTCTGGTGTTATTGTGCGATTATATTTATGTAGTAATTCGATTTCTTCACTTGATATACCAAATTGTTTACCGAAATTAATTACATCTTGTGTTGTTGTTATTTTTAAAATTTTTGAGTCATTAACTTTTAATTCATAAAGATGTTTATAGTCTTTTAACCATCCTGCGGTCGGTATGAGAGGAAAAATACAGGGAGTCAGACTGGTTAGAATTCCCGCAATAAAAACCAGAAGCCAAATACGCCAATCATCAATCCCAATGGAGCGACCCAACAGCGAGAGAGAAGGAGCGCCTCCAATATTCACTTCAAAACTTGCATTCACTGTCTTAGGCAAGAGGCAATGGTCTTCCGCACAGGCCTGAAAGGTCACTTCGATTTCGACAGTTTGTTTTCCATAAGGCGCATTTTTAGCAGCTTCAAACTCTATATAAAGTTCGCCTTCGCCCTTAACGCCTTGTCGCCGTTGTCCGCTGAATTTATCGAAAAAATCGACGACTTTGCGGATGTCTTGCAGACGTGCGGAACCTACAGCAGCCGACTTGCTCACCACATTGAATTGTTCGACGTAGGCATGATATCCGCTGGCTAATTTCCAATGGGCAATCACCGGAACTTTTTCGCCCGGGGCCACATCTGTGGTTTCCAGATTTACTCGGTCTATGGTGAAGGGGTTTGGATTGACCGGAATAGCGAAGGCTAAGGGGAGGTAAGTCACCCCAGCCAAAACGAACCCTTTGAATAAAGCGGCTATTACACGCTGCATAACACTTTCCTGTCCGTAATATCGGTATTAGTTACTGCGGAGTTTAGTCCTGAGCATGCAATTTTTTTCTCAAAGCAAAATTCTTTCTAAGAAAACCAGCCTAAAAGGTAGCCTGAGTGAACATTTTTGGGGGGGGGAGGAGAAGATGTTTTCTCTTTCGTGGATTTTGCCTTTGGCCATGGCTTGGGGAAGCTTTGCTCAATCGAACGCTCAGTTCTCCGTATTGATGGGGCCAACGGATGGAGCTCATTTTGAGTTTTCTATTCTTCACAAAAAAGCTGAAACTCTGTCCTTCCAAATTCTTTTGAGGGCTGACGGAAAGCGGATTGCACCATCAAAAGAGCGCCGGGCGGAGAGAGAATTTTCTCCCTGGGTCGTTTCTCACGCCCATTTTACCGACGTTCCAAAAAGCGAGGGGGCGAGTCTTCTTATACTCAATGCGAGCGGAGTCGTCGTGGAGGAGCGCCCATTGAGTCTTTTGAGGGATTCAAAAAAAACCTACAGGGTCGCTGTGGTGTCTTGTGCGGCCGGATACCTCTATGAACAAGAGATGTGGCAAAGGCTCAACAGGCTATCTTTGGATGCTGTGATTTTTGCCGGTGACAACATTTACGGCGATCGTCCCAATGCCATTACGAAAAAGCCAGCAGATCCTAAGCAGCTTTGGGAGCTCTATGTCGATGCTCGAAAAAAGTATGATTTCTTTTTTAGAAGCGAATTGGTTCCGACTGTCGCGACCTGGGATGATCATGATTTTGGTACGGATAATGGGGATCAGACTTATCGCTATGCCTCTGAATCTCGACAGATCTTTCAAGATTTTTATGCACAATCTGAGGCCACACGATCTCGACTCGAAGCGGGTCCAGGAATTTCTTTACGCTGGTCTGCTATGGGCAGTGATTTTATCTTATTGGACAATAGGAGCTTTCGAACTCCCAAGAGCCATGTACAAGCTACTATGTGGGGTGAAGATCAAAAAGCTTGGCTTGACCGAACTTTGGATGATTCCAGAGGTCCAATTTGGCTCATCAATGGTCAGCAGTTCTTTGGACAGTATCGTGGCAAGAATGCGGTGGACGTGGAATTTCCAAAAGATCTGGAATGGTTGACTGATCGCTTGAGGCAAAAAGCTTCACCCGTGATATTTTTGAGCGGTGATATTCACTACACTGAAATGATGGATATTGAGTCTGAGGTTCTAGGTTTTCCAAGCATCGAGGTAACTTCGAGTTCTATGCACTCTTTGACGTTTCCGGGAATGCACAACTTTTGGACCAATCCGAGGCGGAGAGATGCCACCAGCCAACACAATTTTGTGGTGATTGAATTCCAAGCCGAGTTGGGGCGGGTTCAGGGAAACGTGAAGAGCTTTGGGGTCAACGATTTACCCATTTTTGCAGAGTCCTTTGAAGTGAAAGTTCGTTAAAGTGATTCTCGTTCAACCTTCTGCCAAAAGAGCATCAATTCTCTGAGCATAAGATCAAGGCGTTGTTCAACCCACCTTCTACGTCTGGGCAGGCGTACAGCCAGGTGCCCGATTTGTTCGAGGTGGTCCAGTTCATCTTGCCAGAAGACGTCACCCCAAGCCTGGGAGTTGGCTTCTACAAAACCGTCGCTCACCAGGTTTGCAGTCTTTGGCTTGACGAGTCGGTGTGCCAGTGCCACCGGCCACGACATTTTTTCGAGCGGTAAATGAAATACACCCGAAGCATAGCGGACCTGAGACAGGTCATAATATTTCTTGTTAAAGTGCTCCATGGCATGGGGGCCAAGATCATGAAATGTCGCGAGCTTCTCTTCGATGCGATAGTTGAGCAGCAAAAAAGCCCGATGAATCATAGGGCGATATTGCGGGAGCAATCGAATCCACTCGGCCAAGGGGCTTCCGCGATGTGGAGTGGCTAGGGAGACGACACTGAGAAAGTTTGTTTCCTTTACGAGGTGTGGAAGCGCTCGGGCAATCAGTCCTCCCAAAGAGTGACCAATGAGATGAACTGGCCGATCCCCAGGGATTTCCTGTTTGAAAATTTCCACGGCCTTTTCGATTTGGGAATCAAGAGATCCATTTGAAAACCCCGTGAGCGCAATAGCATCGATTCCAATAGTCGGTTGCGCCTGTCAGCAGACGGTTCTTGCGGATGTTCTGCAATTCGTCCTGCGGGGTTGCGGCGATTTCAAGGAGTTTGACGAACAAAAAAGTGGTGGGCCAGGAGGGATTCGAACCCCCGACCAAAGGATTATGAGTCCCTTGCTCTCACCGCTGAGCTACTGGCCCTGG
>JAPKGD010000307.1 GCA_026648125.1 Bdellovibrionales bacterium
ATAAGGGAGTGAATATGAAGATCACATTTGGAAGACTGATGGCGGCGGTTCTGGCAGCCGGAGTCTTTGCGGGCGTGGCCTACGCCAAGGATCCCGCAGGGAAGGGCGAGAAGCAGTCGCTCGACAAGACGGCCGGCACCCCCCGCTATGTCTGCGCACTTGGGCGAGATAAGAAGATTTATTAAAGGGCATTTTCATGGGCGCCTCATGCAAATATAGTCTTTTCCGCCAGAGAGATAGGCCCGCATTCTCTCCTGCAAAAATCCTGGAATTTCGTTATTTTCTACTTTCTGAAATCCAGCAAATTCATAAAACCTTTCAAGATGTGCATAGGGAATACAAAAGACATTTTTTATGCTGTTCTGATCCAGGTAGTCTACGAATGCGGAGAGAATCTTTCGACCAATGCCTTGTTTTCTATACGATTCTTCGATCATCATGGTTCGGAGCATGGGAGTACCTTCCTCAACACAGAATCGAACGCAGCCAAGGAGCGTCCCTTTAGCCTGGGCGAGAAAAAATAGATCACCTGGACGAGCCGTTCCGCGGCTCCCGTTTTTGGCATAAAAGCTATCGACGGAAGTCTTTGTCTCTTTTCCGGTCTTTCTCAAAATTTCAAGGTCTTCCATGAATGCTCATCAGTTGGAGTTTTTTCGATTGTTGACCATAACACAAATGCGGCCGGTCCTTCCAGCCCAGAGGAGTTCATTCAAAGACAAATTTCCATCTGGTTTGGTCAGGGCGGAATGTGCATTTGCTGTGGACGCGGAACGGCCGTCCATAAGTTCTTTACGTGAATACTCTGTATACATCCCAACATCGTGCGAGTGGCACAAATCATTGAAAGTATTGGAGAAGCCATTCTCAGACTGAGACACCTACGGCGCTGAGATTGCACCTGTTAGGCATGGGGATGCGTACAAAAGGTTCTGGCTAAACCTAAGCTCGGAGGAATAGTAGGGATGGACTCAAATATCAGAAAATCAGCATCGCGCGCATGGTTGGCACTTTTATTAGCCACGCTCGTTACGTCCTTTCAAAATTGTGATCAGGGCTTTGAAGCGAGAACTCCATTTTCTGAGGGTGGTGCCTTTACCTCCCTTTTTGAAGAAGGCGCAGACTTTTCGGCAACTTCGTTAAATAGCGCACCTAACACATTGCCGTTCAGTGGAAACGGTCACAACACCACATGGGATGGGCGACTTGTTATATCTACGGAGAGTGGACCAAACTGGGTGGCAAGAATTTTTAAGCCGAACAGCACCGAGTTGGTCAATGGGCGCATCGACATCAAGAATGCTTTCAGCCCTAAGTTTGCTGTGCTCTCAAAGTATAGTGAAGGCGGCTTTGACTATTCAAAGGACTCTCAGGGCAATCGTAGTATCTTAGCCCAATTAAATGCGATTACGTTCTATCCGGCCTCTGGTGATCCAGCTTTTTCCAATCCATATTTCTCAGATATCGAAGGCAACAAAGTTGAAGGCGAATCGTCGAGATATCAGACCTACGATTTGCTGGTCATAACTCAGGTCTACAATAGTTTGGATAACATTTCCGTTCTAAATCCCCAGGTTTTGAAGTTCCCCCATGGAGACGCAACAATAGGTCAGTTAAGACTGAAAGTTGTTGTTGAGAATCTAAAATCCAACTCAGCAATGGTGATTAAATCAAAACTAGTACAGGATTTTACGGCTTTTAAGTCGACGGACGGAAATTATATTAGTGGAATTGAGCCATCAGTTACCTTGGACGGACAGCTTTTTGTGTTTCATATCGGCGGTGTGATTTATTACACCTACAACGCAGACCCATCTAATGCGAACGGATGGGTCATTCCCAAAAAGATTACCAATCTCTATTACGATCGCAACGTAAGACTCAATGGTAAGACTATTGGAGAACTTTACCCTATTGCAAGGCAACCATTAAGAGGCAATGACGGTACACCTTACTCTCGAGATCAGTCATTGTTTGGTGCCTATCCTTGGCTGTCTTTGGATGGAAATGAATTGTTTTTTCAGGCTTCACATGCCCACCATCCGACTGCAGCAGCAACGCGAAGTTCAACATCGGTGGTAGGGCGGTGGACGGGTTACAAAGTTCGACTCCTAGACAACCATTTCAATACGGATTCTCGGGGAACGAAAACAACTCGATTGTTTACATCGGCACTTGCTTCAACAAGTTCACATTGGAATCCATTCCGAGAGACGTTGAATCCAAAATTTCCAAGCGGCTTTGAAACTCCAGCCTATTTAATCATTCATTCGAATGGTCGAAACTTTGCTGAAGTGGGCTTCAGGGACTTCGTAGATGGTCGATACATTCTTTCTATGGAAATGAATCCCGTGGTGAACATGGATGGGAAGGATGTCAGCTTCACCAAGACGCCGGACCTTTCGAAGAATGACTTTTTGGGAATTCTCAGTACTGGAGCTAGTTTTAAATTGGTCGATGGAGATACCAATTCGCTCGAGGGAGCGAAAGGTCATGGCATTTTCTTTAATTCCGCAGGTTCCATTGAAATTGGTCACAAGCCGATTCTCAATGAAACATCAACAGGGTATACGGCGGAGCTTTTTGTAAAGCCGTTGGTAAACTTGAATGACTATTCTTTTAATGCCTATATAAGTTTGATGGTAAAGCCAGGCTCATTTCATGTTGTCTTGGAGAAGAGCCATAAAATATCAGTCAACCTTACCATCAACGGTCGAGAGTACAAATATTTTAATCTGAGCAGAGAAGTCCCTCCTCATGAGTGGACACATTTAGCATGGACTCACGATCCGGCTACTGGACTTTTACAAGTGTTTCAAAATGGAAGACGAGTTGCCACTAAATGGCTCCCCGCGGGACTCATTAGCTCATCGGCTTATCCAGTTTATGTAGGGCCAAAGGGTTACAATACCGGGTTGCAAGGGAGCACAAATATTCTCGTACTCGATGAATTTAAGCTTTCCAATGTGATTCGAAGTTCTTCTGAAATTGCAGACTCGGCATTTGTTGAATACAGCGCAAGAGGCTCGTTTGCAGGCAGCGAGTTCCTAAGCCAAATTCCAAATATTTATAATGCTAAAGATTTTAAGTTTCCAGAAGAAATTACGATCAGTGGAGCCAAAGTTGAGCTCGGTAAAATGCTATTCAATGATAAGCGTCTGTCTTCCAATGGAAAGGTTTCATGTGCAGCCTGTCACGTTCAAAATCAGTCTTTTACGGATGGACTGGCAACGTCGGTTGGAGTATCTGGTGTAAGTCTAAAGCGAAACAGCCCAACTGTAGTAAACAAGCTTTTTTCTTTTTATCAAACCTGGGACGGTAAGTTTCACTCGCTTTCACAACAGGTAAACGGCCCAGTTGGGCATCCAGACGAATTGGGAATGACGGATCTTAAGCAGATGGTGTCTAAACTCAACACCATACCCTATTATGTCACTGCGTTTAGAAATGTATTCGGTGGAGATATCACTGAAGAGAATTATCAGGTGGGCGAAACCCGCTTTCTGGGCCTGTACACCTCCACCGCCTACACCGCACCGGTGGGCGACAT
>JAPKGD010000308.1 GCA_026648125.1 Bdellovibrionales bacterium
TGGATTTTGAAACACTTATTGCGAACGCAATTAACGAACAATCTACCGATACAATGAAGGCAGTTTTGTCTGGAGCTGGAGAGGACGAAATTAGAAATTATCTCATTGAATTACGGGACCAGGGTTATGATGGAATTGAAACATTTGGTCCTCGCAAACGAATTTTAGAAATAGCCTTGAAAACCCTTGAAGAAATAGAAGAGGTGGACTGCTTTGAGGCTCTTGATGAGGCGCTTGATTTGGAATCAGAACTTGAAGCTATCCAAAGTGTTGGGTTTGATGCTGAAGAAGAAGATGATGCCGAAGACGAAAGCGAAGATGATGAGTCAGAAATTGATGATCTTTTGGACATTGAAGATGCTATTCAGTTCATGGAATCACAAAAAGAGAAGGTTGTACTTGCCGTTGGGCGCTCTCTCAAAGAAGAGGGGTGGGGGCTGGAAAAGGTAGAGACAAAAAGACAGCTGTTGAAATCGATAGAAAAGCTGGCGGCTTCATTGAAGGATGAGGATGACTTACTTGAGGACATAAGAGACAAACTTAATGATTTAATTGATTAAGTTTGGGTTTGGTCAGTGAAACGCAGATCCTCAATAGAACCAAATCCCTACGTCAGGCATTTATTAGATATTGTGGACTCCGAAATTCACTGTGGTAGTGGAGCGCTGAAGTTCGCACTACTGCGTCGGGGATTTTTGATCGAGCGAAACACCGGAAGTTGCATAACTCTCATGGCGGGATCACACGAGGAGGATAGACTGTTCATTGAAGGGCTGCTGAGAGATACGTTTACGAACAATAGACTGCCTCTTCGAAAGATGGATGACGAGTTTGCCAGGCGAATAGCAAAGACGATACTGCTTGCGCCATCGGCTCGTGGAATGACAGGTTCAATCGGCGGTTTTCGTAATTTATCGACCCAAGCGTTTAAAAAAACAAAGTTTGGAGCAAAAGTTCCGGCAACAAATTTAGACTGTGGGATAGCCCCATTTGTGAAGCGACTCCCGTTGATGTCAATTCGAACCCGATTTTCTTGTGATGGTCATGGTGAACGTGCGCCTAAGATTTGGTTCGACTCATTTGATGATGAGATTTTATTTGAGCTGGTTGTTAATTTTCCAGAGTTTTCGAATCACTTCAGAAATCTGTCATTCGCATTTTATACAAAAGAGAGTGCGGTAAATGTCTGTGCTAGAGCGTTAATGGGACTCCCATATTCCTTTGGCAAAGATAAAATTGCTCCGAGCGTATTGATTGAAACCTGCGAGCGATTGTACGAATTCTCGGTAGATTTAGAAAATGAACAGTTAAGAAATCGTTGTTTAGAAATTAAGAGAGAATGGTGATTAAGTAACCCTGAAGCGTTCTTTTGAGATTAATTGAAATTCAAAAGGACTAGATATGTTTATTATATCTCTTTTCTTATTGGCCACTGTCACAGCAGTGCCTAATGTCTACGCCCAGGTAAGGGCCTTGACGATCGATTCTGACCAGATTGCGCTGGTTAAGACCTCTCTAGGAATAGCCACAATAATTGAAGTGCCTGACAAACCAAATAGTGTTGTGTTGGGCGATCAATCGGCATTCAAAGTTGAGTATCTAGACAAAGCGATAACAATTAAGCCGCTTCGTAACAATGCTAAAACAAACTTGTATGTATATACGGATTGGAGACGATTCAATGTACAGCTTGTCACGGGACCTCAGCAAAATGCTGATTACGTTGTCTATTTGAAAAATAAGGCAACAAAAAAGCCAAAGTCTAAGTTCAAGTGGATGAAATTTAGCAATTACCTAAAAAACAATCCAATGCGACTCGAAGTTAGCCGTGTCGGAAGAATTGGCCATGCTCGGCTAATTCAATTTAAGGTCAAGTCATCAGAGGAGATTGAATTTCGACCGGATTGGATCTGGATTACTCAGGACCACATTGTGAGGCCGATCCAGTCACTTCAATTATCAGAAGTGACTGTAAAGCCAGGCCAAGCCATAACTGGAACTATTCAGTTAATGAGCCACGACATAAATGATAAACAGCCTATTAGGATAGAAATGAGGAGAAAACGAATATCTTACCTAACTGTTCCTAAGGCAACGTCATGGAAGTAAGTAAATCGAAATTTGGCTCAGGGTTAAATAACAGCTTCCTAAAAGAGCCAGTTCCTTTCACAAATAAACGCGACATCAATTGGAGGCTGCTAAAAAACTGCGCCTTGGTCAGCATAATCATCGGGGTATTGATACTACTGATGCTTCCAAATCCCGAACTAGAGGTTGAGGAGTTTCAGGAAGAGAGACAATTGAAGAGTCCGCAGGCCGAGCCTCAAATGGGTGATGCATCCGATTCTTGGCAAGATATGCAGTTGGGTAATGCTTTTGGTAAAGTTCCCTCAGGATTGGATCATCTCTATTCCAATGGCGTAGATAAAGCACAAACAAGTGACCAGGCAACTAGAAATGCATCAATGATTATTCGGCGCTCGGGCGAAGATGCAAGTACACATTTGCCTCCGGGTACACGGATACAGGTGCGACTCTACGAAAGGGTGGTTGTGTCGGACCAAGCAATGCCGGTTATTGGAGTCGTTGAAGATGATTTCATTCAGGGTAACAGTGTCGCTGTCCCTAGGGGATCAAAGCTATTTGGGAATGCCAGTTTTTGGGGGATCTCAGATCGAGCCCAAATTAACTGGGCGACAATTCGATTTCCAGATGGGAGGGAAAGGCCCCTGTCTGCATTGAGTGTGGATTCTGATGGGCAAATGGGAGTGAGTGGAGAAATCCATTCGAACAGTGTGCAGAATACAGTTGGACAAACTCTTACTAGATTTATTGGAGCCTACGCAGAAGGTTCAATGAGTAAGGGGGCTATGGGCGCTTCAAGAGGCGGGCATGAAAATGGCCTTAAAAATGCAATAGCTGAAACAGCTAAGGACCGAGCCCAAGATTGGGCCGATGATATGAAAAAGGAAAAAAGGTGGATTGAGATAGTTCCTGCAATTCAATTCTTTGCAGTTCTCAATCAGTCTTTTGCCTTTCGAGATCCGGGAGCTACTTATGGTCAATAATGACAAGGCTCAAGGCGGCGGCGATCATATGGTGATTGCAGGTTGTGTTCTTTTTCTTGTGATTGCCCTAGCTACGAAGTTTGAAGCCTGGTTTTCGGTGTGGATTAAGAGTCCAGTAAATCAAGGCATCTTAATCGTGGCATTGGTGGGAATGATGTGTCCAATCCTTTATTGGCTTTCCCTGAAGAGGCAATCCATAGTTGCTCGAAAGAAGCGGGAGAAAGCGGTTCTCGAAAAAACAGAAGACTCAGTTTTTTGTGGTTGGACTGATAAAGGTGACGGCGTTCACATAAAGCCCAAGCAGCGATCCATGCACACTCAGGTTGTTGGGACAACTAACGCTGGAAAGACCGAGTCCGTGATCTTGCCGTGGGCCATTCAGGATATTCAGCAAGGACGAGGCTTGATTTTGATTGATGGAAAATCCGACCGAAGTTTGCTCAACAAGTTATGGTCTTATACTGTGGCCTCTGGT
>JAPKGD010000309.1 GCA_026648125.1 Bdellovibrionales bacterium
TTTGCCTGGCGCTGGAAGGGCGGGAAGGTCCATCGATGAAACCCATCCGTCTGCAGAAAGTTCCCAAAGGCGCGTGCGCTGTTCCGTCTGCACTTTGCCAGTTCCTATTTTACGAATGGAACTTAAGATAACCAAGGTTTTTAGCTGGTGAATGGCCGCTGGCGCAGTGGGTGGCGCGAGCTTGAGGCCTGTCGGGGCAAGGATCGGGGCTGCCGCATGCCCAATGAATTTAGGCAGGGCTCCGGTGGCAGAGTGCAAGGCGAAGCTCACCTGTTTAAAATCCACTTGGCGACTTTGAGCTTCAGGATGCTGAAACAGCCAATAAAGTAGGTCTTCTGGAATGTTCAAAAGGTCTTCTTCAGTAATTTGCTGAACCGATTTTCGCTCAAACCGAGCATCAGATTCTTTTAACCATGCAGACAATACGGAAGCCCCTGACTTAGTCGCCGGAGCCTTTAAGTTGAGGCTTTGACCGCTACGAAGCCTTTTCACATCTGAGGGAACAAGTTCTCCCGTGCCATCCAGTTCCGAAAACGCGACGGACAAGATGACGTCGTCTGTCGACATGCTCGGAGCTTGAACTGGAATCGTATTGGTAAATTGAATGGTGTTTACGGGAACAGACAAATTGCTGACAGATTGACTGATGTTCAGGTCAACCACTCCGCTTTGAATAAGGCTACCGTGATTGATGACGTCATAGGCGGGAACGCCGTTTCTAAAGTCATCTACAACGCGCTTTAGTGGGGCTTGGGCGTGAACCGCAAGAAAGCGGTAGTTACCGGGCCGTCGCACGAACATGCGAAATGTGGGTTTATTTAGGCTAATCTTAAATAGTCCGTAGTATTCGGTTTGCTGTGGCAGCGCGATGTTTGACGGTACCGCTACGTCTGAGAGAAGAACGGGTAAGGTATCGGTCTCTGGGCTGACCATCCAACCAATATCAAAGTAGACCATCTCGGAACGCTTAAGCGCGGGTATAAATGCACCCACGTCGACCTTTCCATCAGTTCGGATCTGGCCGTAATCTGTGAGGGTTCCTTTGATTTCCAAGCGTTCATTTCCGTCTGCACGGCTCATCTGGATTTGGCCGATGGTGGGTAACACATCCATCAGTGTTGTTCGCACCGTATCAGGCCCTTGAATTGTGACCGGTAAGGGGCTGACCCACTCCATTGGTGTTTGAAATTCACCATTGGCATCGGTTTGGCGCGTATTCCCCTGGAAGGGCTGGTCCTGAGCAGTACCAATGAGTACGGTCATGTTCGCAAGTGGCAGCCCCTGGTTATCAGTCACTTTAAGTATGGCTGCGTTTGCGGCGATTTGAAAAAACGTTAGCGCCCCTAGGGCATATGTTCGCCAAGTCATTGATCCCCCTCGTTTTTGACCTCTCAATAGAAGGCCAAGTAGAGATTCAAGTCGCTCTCGGGCTTGGGGTCAAGAATGACGCGACGTAGATTATTGACTCTGCGCTTTCAGTCGGTTAACTAGCTGAATTCCTTATGGCCCGTGGCGGGATAGCTCAGCTGGTTAGAGCAACGGAATCATAATCCGTGGGTCGGGGGTTCAAGTCCCTCTCCCGCTACCAACACTTCCGATACACTTCGTGATACTTCGTCAGCTTCGGGATTCGTAGCCTGCGGCGTACCAGTGCGTACGCCTCGGCTCCACATCCACTCGCTTCCTCGTCTCACTCGTGTCTCGGAAGTGTTGGCTGCAAACTAGTACGCCTCAGTCGCTCGTTCGTCGCGTCTCGTGTGGAGTTATTTTAGGATGTTTTATTAGAGGTAGGTGGGAGAGGGACTTGAAGTGATTGCGCGGGTCCCCCCCCTGCGGAGGGTGCGCCATGCCGGCGTCCAGGGGACGCTGAGCGAGCTGGATGCGAGCGAAAGGTCTCCGAGGGGAGCCGACGCAGTGAAGAGCGGAAGGCGACGAACGAAGGCGGCAGGCCCTCTCCGGCGACCATTTAAATCAGTGCAAGAATCCAAGACATTTGGATTACGAGAACCAGCAGCGGCCGCAGCAGCATGAGCTGCCCGGACTGTGGGCGCACAGACTCCTAATCGGATCATTGTCGAGTGAAGCTCAGCAAATTAAATCGAGCCAAGTTTCTACCACATTCATCGCAAACAAGAATTTCCGGCAATGGAAATGGATAAGATTTGCATTCAGGCCGCTGCTGGCACAATGACCAGCCGGAGTTTCCCCTAAAGTGGCCAAACTCCGCTAAAAACCGAAGAGGGGCTCTCCCCCAGCCAACATCTGTCACCTCGGACCCAGGGGCCATTGATTCGCGGTGCCAAAATGGTTTTACGTGGTGCTTAAGTGTTTGAATCCCGGGCATGACCCTTGCTACCTTTCACCGTTAATTCAAACCCTCTGGCCTTTTACCTTGAGGAGACCACCTCGGTGGCGACTATTGCCAACATGCTCTTAGTGCTTTTTGCTTTCGCGCTGAACTCTGATTTTGTGGCGGCCGAGTCTCTTCCGCTATCCAAACCTTTTTCTGCCATTGCGGAATCTCGCCGTCTAGAAAGCCTGAAGACCTGTGACGAGGTTCTCGAACGGAACAAAAAGCCGCTGCCCCCCTCGGATTCATTTGCGCCCAAATGGGTGAGAAGACTGATTCTGCTGGCGAATCTTCCCGCTTATGCTTGGGAGTCGCGATCGATTCAGTTTCGACTTGAACAGCCCGGACTCCAACTCGAACTTCAGCAGGGCCCCTTTCAGGGCTGGGACCAGCGTCAACCGGTCCAATTGGATCAGTTCCGCTTGATCTATCGACCCGAGAATCACCCCCGCTTTTCCATTTTGCGAAAGCTCTTCGGCCCAGTCGCACGGGAGTTCAATCTTCAGCACCTCGTGAGTGCCCGTGAAGAGGCGCTCAATGTGGACGACGGCACAGTCCTGACTTTAGAGATCTCCCTGGACCCAGAGGATAAGACCACAGCGCTGGTTTTGATTTCCAGGGACACGGGACAGGTGAGAATCCTTGAAGGCGCGCGAAGTGCTGGTGACCAGTCGCTTTGGGCCAGCCGAATTCGTTCGGCGTGGACGAGTGCCTTAAGTCAGAGGACCAATCTTCGCCTAAGGGAAACCCCAGGAACTTGGTCCGCTACACGCGAGTGAGGCTCTCTGCAATTGGGAGCCAGGTCCTGTTTGCGGACGCACCTAGCCAAATCCTTTTTTATTTTTTTTAGAGCATTGTTCAAGATAAATAACGACTTGAGGTAAATATCATATGACTTGTCCTTGTGGCACTTCGCTCGAATATGCAGTTTGTTGTGGTCCATTTATCGAAGGTAAAGCGCTGCCGGATACGGCTGAAAAGCTTATGCGTTCTCGTTATACGGCCTTTACACTCGCCAACGTAGATTATTTGATCAAGACCCTAGCTCCAGAGGCGCGCAAGGACTTTGACGCCAAAGCGACTGCTAAATGGGCCAAAGAATCCAAGTGGAAGGGACTTAAAATTCTCAACACCGAGAAGGGCACAGTCGCCGACAACAAAGGAACAGTTGAATTTGTCGCGACCTACGAGA
>JAPKGD010000031.1 GCA_026648125.1 Bdellovibrionales bacterium
TACGCCGAGGACGTCCAGACCCTCATCGAGACGGCGACGCCGTTCGCCCGCATCACGGAGCAGGAGCTCGGCCTGGAGAAGTACCTCACCGTCGAGAACCGGCTGCCCGATTGCCCGCTCAATCTGCACTACCTGATGAGCGGCAACCGGACGGGGATCGACCGCATCGCGCTGCTCGGAGGGATCGGCTACGTGATCGACCGGGAGTCCTAAAAGACAAGATCGGGCATTTCGAAATCTGCTCTCTGCAGTGAAAAGCGGACGCATAAGCCAGGAGCGAATTGACCAAAGTATTAGGAGAATTCTCCGTACCAAATTTGCATTGCCAAATTCCCCATTAGAGCTCGAGCATAAGCCTCTTGCGACTAAGCTGCGGAATCAGCTCGCCCAAATCAAGACCATCACCCGAAAAGTTCACAAAATTAATTTCGAGAAGAGTTTGAGCACTCAAGAGCCCATGATTAAATATTTAAAGAAGGGACAGGCAGTAATCGCTTTTAGTTCTGATTCAGACTTCTTTGATGAGCTTGCTGCCGCTATACCCTCAAGTCCAATTAAGAGAGTGCGCCTCACCAAATCATCGATCTCCCAGGTCGAAAGGCTTTTAAGAAACTCCGAGGGCAAGATTGCAATCTATTACGCCACAGGGTCTGTTACAGCGAGGCAACTTGATTCACTTCCCAGAGGATTAAGAAGTAGGCTGTTCGTCATTAATGGCGCCTATCCTGGCGCCATCGATAATCCCCAAGATTTCCGTATGGTCGTGGAGTTAAACTCTCTCGATGCTCAGAGCGCAAAGTGGATAGCGAAAGCCATGTTTCAAGAGGCTCAAGAAATTCCACCCGAAGAACTTCGAGTTCCTGCCAACGCGGATGAGCCCGATATCGCTGAATAATTAATGTGATGTTTGGCTCAGAGTTTCAATCCGAGCCAAAGCACGCTTGAGTTTTCGCTGATACTTAAGGACTTGGTTCGCTTCTAGCCCAGGATCAGTTAACATCTTCTGTGCTTTTCTAACTGCCGCCTCAGCTCTATCTCGATCAATCTCATCGATAGATTCCGCCGTTTCAGCCAGAACATTTACTCCGTGGGCATTCACTTCACAGTAGCCCCAGCTCACAACAGCCGAAGTAAACTGGGATTCGCCTTTTAATCTATACTGAACCATTCCTACACCTAGAGTTGTAATCAGCGGTGCATGGCCGGGGAGCAAGGTCAGTTGACCTCGCTCGCCTGGTAAAATCACCTCTTCCACTTCAACATCTGTAGTGATCTTCTTTTCTGGTGTGACCAAATTCAGTACGAACATTTTTGCTCCAATTAGAGTCGCTTAGCCTTCTCGATGGCTTCTTCTACCGTACCAACCAAGTAGAAGGCCTGTTCTGGCAAGCTGTCGTGTTTACCATCGAGAATCTCGCGGAATCCACGAACAGTGTCCTTAATATCAACGTACTTGCCCTTCATTCCGGTAAACTGCTCAGCAACAAAGAATGGCTGACTCAAGAAGCGCTGAACTTTTCGAGCACGAGCCACAACCAATTTATCTTGGTCGCTCAACTCGTCCATACCCAAGATCGCAATAATGTCTTGAAGTTCTCTGTAGCGTTGCAGAAGAGCCTGAACATCACGCGCTGTTCGGTAGTGCTCTTCTCCCACCACCAATGGATCCAAAATTCGCGAAGTCGATTGAAGCGGGTGTACCGCCGGGTAAATACCCAAAGCCGCAATATCCCGATCCAAATTTGTTGTCGCATCCAAGTGAGTAAAAGTCGTTGCGGGAGCTGGATCCGTGTAGTCATCCGCAGGAACGTAAACCGCTTGAACGGAAGTAATGGAGCCCTTTTTTGTGGATGTAATTCGCTCCTGAAGAGCACCCATGTCCGTTCCCAATGTTGGCTGATATCCCACCGCTGATGGAATACGACCGAGAAGGGCTGACACTTCCGCACCCGCCTGAGTAAATCGGAAAATGTTATCTACAAATAACAATACGTCCTGACCCTCGGTATCACGGAAGTATTCCGCAATGGTCAAACCAGTGAGCGCCACGCGTGCGCGAGCGCCCGGTGGCTCGTTCATCTGTCCGAAAACTAGAGACGTTTTCTCAATAACTCCGGATTCACTCATTTCGAGGTAAAGGTCATTCCCTTCACGCGTTCTTTCACCTACACCGGCGAATACGGAATATCCTCCGTGCTCAGTCGCGATGTTTCGAATCAATTCCTGAATCAAAACCGTCTTTCCCACGCCTGCGCCACCGAACAATCCGATCTTTCCGCCCTTAGCGTAGGGGGCTAAGAGGTCAATAACCTTAATCCCAGTCATCAGCATTTCGGCGGCTGTAGACTGGTCTTCAAATTTAGGTGCTTGGCGGTGAATTGGCCAAGATTCCTTCGCTTTAACCGCTGGCTTTTCATCTACTGGCTCACCAATAACGTTCAAAATTCGCCCCAAAGACTCTTTGCCTACCGGAGTCTTAATGGGTGAGCCGGTATCCATAACCTTCTCTCCACGAATAAGGCCGTCCGTGCTATCCATTGCAATTGTTCGCACCACTCGGTCGCCCAAGTGCTGAGCAACTTCTAGGGTGAGATTCCAATCCTTTTCATCGATCGATTTATTTGAAACCCGCAGGGCATTGTAAATCGGGGGCATAGCACCACCGGGAAATTCCACATCCACTACCGGGCCCATCACCTGTCTGATGACTCCGTATTCCATCTTTATCTCCTATCAGCCTTTTAATGCCTCTGCGCCACTGGTGATTTCGATCAACTCCGTCGTGATCGAAGCCTGGCGAAGCTTGTTATAAGTCAAAGTTAAATTTCTAATCATTTCAGCTGCGTTTTTAGTCGCATTCTCCATGGCGGTCATGCGGGCTCCGTGTTCAGCCGCAACACTCTCACTCATGCATCGATACACCTGAACCGCAAAATGTCTCTGAAGCAATTCATCAATCATCTCCTCAGGAGCAGGTTCAAAAATGAGATCCTGAGAGAACGGGTTTTTGGTCTCCGATGCCGGGTCAAAAGATGACTTTTTCAGATCGACTGGGAGGAGCTGTTCGCAAACGATCTCCTGAGCGATGGCAGATTTAAATTCATTATATATAATGTGAACTGCATCATATCCGCCATCCACAAAAGATTCCATCAGTCGGTCGGCAACCTTGGCCGCCAAACCGTAAGAAACTTCTCGAGCAAGGTTGTAGATTGCATCGATGCCAGTAACCTTACGGGCCTTAAAGAAGTCGACTCCCTTACGGCCAATAAAGAGCAAATCGAGTGTTTCGTATTTGCCCTTATTCTCTTGATAAAACCGATAGGCGAATCGATTAATGTTTGCATTAAACCCGCCGCATAGGCCGCGATCAGAGGTCAGCACAACAACCAGGACTTTTTTAGGGTTGGTGACTGAACTCAGTAGAGGGTGCGAGACACGGCGTGAAACAGCAATATCCGCAATAACCTCAAGCAGCTTTCGAGCATACGGGCGCAAATTCACGATGCTATTTTGCGCTCGACGAAGCTTGGCGGCCGAAACCATTTTCATGGCCTTCGTAATTTGCTGCGTGTTTCTTACGCTCGCAATTCGGAGGCGCAAATCCTTCAAATTGGCCATATTGGACTACTTGGCCTCCGTTGGTTTAAAAACAGCCTTGAATTCATCAAGCGCTGTCTTGAGACCCGCTTTGATTTCTTCTTTAAGGGCCTTCTCCGCTCGGAGCTGGTCCAAGACTGCCTTATGACGCTGATTTAAAAATTCCATCATTTCTTTTTCGTAACGGCGAACGTCAGATTCCGGATAGCTATCTACATATCCATGAGTAGCTGCAAAAATGATGATGATCTGACTTTCTACTGTGAAGGGGGAATAGACGCCCTGCTTGAGAATCTCAACAAGACGACGACCACGAGAAAGTTGCGCCTGAGTGGCTTTGTCCAAGTCAGATGCAAAGGCAGAGAATGCCTCTAGTTCTCGAAACTGTGCAAGTTCGAGCTTGAGAGTTCCAGCGACCTGCTTCATCGCTTTAATCTGAGCATTTCCACCCACTCGAGAAACCGATTTACCCACTGAGATCGCCGGGCGAATACCCTTATAAAACAAATCACTTTCCAAAAAGATCTGCCCATCTGTAATGGAAATCACGTTGGTGGGAATGTAAGCGGAGATGTCGCCCGCCTGTGTTTCAATGATTGGTAAGGCAGTTAACGATCCTCCACCCAAGTCATCTTTCATTTTGGCAGCTCGCTCAAGCAAACGAGAGTGCAAGTAGAAAACGTCTCCAGGATACGCTTCACGGCCTGGGGGACGTCGGAGCAAGAGAGACAACTGACGATAAGCCTGAGCCTGCTTGGTTAAATCATCATAAATAATAAGTGCATGGCGTCCGGTATCTCTAAAGTATTCCGCCATTGCACATCCCGAATAGGGAGCTAAGAATTGAAGGGGAGCAGGGTCGGAAGCGGAGGCCATAATGACCGTGGTATAATCCATCGCGCCCGCATTGCGGAGCTTCTCCACAACCTGAGCAACCGTTGATTTTTTCTGACCAATGGCAACGTAAAAACAATGAACGTTTTGACCCTTTTGATTGATGATCGTGTCGATCGCAATGGCCGTTTTTCCAGTTTGACGGTCGCCAATGATAAGCTCGCGCTGTCCTCGTCCAATCGGGATCATCGAGTCGATAGCCTTAATTCCCGTCTGCAATGGCTCGGTCACAGGCTTACGAGCTAAAATTCCTGGTGCTTTTGTTTCAACCACTCGAGTGTGTTTGGACTCAATGGGTCCTCGACCGTCAATCGCCTGACCGAGAACGTTAACTACCCGACCCAAGAGTGCTTCACCAACCGGCACCTGAACGATTTTTTTGGTTCGGGTTACAGTGTCGCCCTCTTTAATATCTCGGTCTTCTCCAAGAATAACCACGCCGACAGAGTCTTTTTCTAGGTTCAATACCATTCCAAATACTTCACCTGGAAAGGCCACAAGCTCTCCGGCCATTGCATTCTGCAATCCGTAAATTCTAGCCACACCGTCTCCGACCGAGAGTACGGTTCCGGTTTCCGAGATTTCTACCGACTTGTTATAATTTCGGATCTGCTCTTTTAATACGCGACTAATTTCGTCCGCACGAATTGTGGTTTCCATTTACTGAACTCTCCTCATCATTTCATCTTTAAGTCTTCTTAAATGCGAAGTTAGGGTGTCATCGAACGAGAACGTTCCCACCTCTGCAATCAATCCACCAATTACACTTGGATCTTCTTTGTAAGTGAGAATGACCTGCTTCTTTGTAAAACGGCTAACTATATCTTCAATTCTCTTTCGATCATCTGGTGTCAAAACTGATGCTGATCTCACCATGCCGCGAGTGACACCATGAGCGATGTCACTTTGTGACTTTACCGCTTCAACGATCTGATCAAAAAGGGCAATGCGACCTTTTTGAGCTAGTAACAAGACAAATGCCAAGGTCTCTTCACAGACTCCCGAAGATTTAAGAGCTGCCGCTAAGGCCTTTTCTCTTTCTTCCGGCCTATTTAATGGAGAACTCAAAAATTCACTGATGACCTGTTCTTTATCAAAAAGAACTTGAAGCGTGCGCAGCTCTTCTAAAACTCGATCTTGATTGCCGGCTTGGCTGGCAAGATCGAAAATTGCTCGAGCGTATCTGTTCGCCAACTCTGATACCTGCATTACTGAACCACCTGAATTTTTTCAACAAACTCGCTCTGGAGTTTCTTCTGCTCGGGTCCGCCCACCTTCTCTTTTAGAGCAGCACGAGCGGCTTCTACGGCCTTGGCCAACATTTCAGCTCGAAGTTCGTTCTTTGCTTTTTCAACTTCAAATTTTGCAGCTCGCTCAGCCTCGGCCCGCAATTTCTCAGCCAACTCTTTCGCCTCTTTGACTATCCGGCTCTGTAACTCAGCGGCTTCCGCTTGAGCCTGTTGCAAAGAGTTCTGGGTCGTCGCTTCGAGGTTTTGCAGACGCGAAGCAATGTCTCTTCTGTTTTGCTCGGCCTGGAGCTTTGCTGAATCGGCTTTTTGAACCAAATCAAGGTAGACCTGGCGGCGTTCTGCAAAATACTGTGAAACAGTTTTTCTCAAAACCCATGCTAGAAAGATTAAGAGTCCGCCTAAATTGGCGACTTGAACTAGGATGTGATGCCACGGAATTCCTACGGGACCATGCTCATTTGAGTGCCCTCCACTTCCAGCTGCGAATGCAAGAAATGGTGTAAGCAAAAGGGCAGAGATAATTAATAGAGTTGATGTTCTTTGCTTCACTGAAGCATGTCCTTTCCTAACAGGCGTGAGGTAATCGCCTCTGCCACAACAGGAATTTCGCTCTGCAATTGCCCCTTTGCTCCGTCGAGTTCACTGCGAATCTTTTGCTTCGAAGTTTCGAGCTGAGATTTGGCTGCGAGACGTGCCTCACTAACAACTCGGTCGTATTCTCTGAGGGCTTTCGAGCGAGATTCATCAAATATTGTCTTGTATTGGGAGGAGAGCTCTCTCGCTTTGACTTCGTACTCAGCCTGAAGAGCGGTTGATTCAGCAATATATCTTTCGGCTTGTTCAGCTCGCCCCATCGTTCGGTCAATTCGCTCAGAGTAAGCTCTGAAGTAGGGCTTAAATAAAGCGAAGTATAAAACAGCATAGCTGAGTAAAAAGATAACTAGCTGAATTCCGACAGTCGAATTGACGCCGAGTCCCCGTAACATTTCCATGAATAGGCTATCCTCGTGAAATCGCAGAGCGAATAACCCGTTGTGGCGAAGAGGTCAAGCTCGGCTGAAATTTAAGAACGCGGCATGTAGGACGCCCCCTCAAAAACCACTCCCTCGTCGATTCGAAGGCTGGGAGTGGTAACTGTCCCTTTAAAGGTAGCAGGGGGGTGCATAATAACTTTTCTGCGGGCGAAGATGTTTCCTCGCACGGCGCCACTAATGATGACGGTGTCCGCTTCAATTTGGGCTTCAACCTGAGCCCCTGGATTTATTACAAGGGTATCATTTGTGAAGATTTCCCCTCTGAATTGTCCGCCGATCCGAACAGTGCCCTCAAAGGTCAATCGACCGTCGAAGCTCGTACCCTGATCGAGGAGGGCGGTGACGCGACCCTCAGTGGAATTGAGACCTTTATTGTAGGAAATGACCTCTACTTGCGCCATGCCGTCCTCATTCGATCAACAATGCCATTGAGTTCGTCATCCGAATAAAAGTGAATGGAGATTCGACCTCTTCCCTTATCGTAATCAATCGAGACCTTAGTTCCCAGATTCTTTTGCAATTCTTCAGCGAGAGAGCCGGCGAGCTTCTTGGCAAGATCCATATCGAGGCTTGATTTCACCTCGATATTTTCGCTCTTCGGCTTGAGTGCCTGGGCGACTTCTCGCTCTAACTCACGGACGCTCCATTTTCGGCTAACCAACTGATCTGCAAGTGTTTTTTGTACACTTTGATCGGCTACTGCGAGCAACACCTTTGCGTGCCCCATGGAGAGCTGTCCTTGTGCAAGGTATTCTCTGACTGGACGCGCCAGTCCTAGCAGCCGAATTACGTTTGCCACAGTTGCACGGTCCTTACCTAACTTGTCGGCGAGCTGCTGCTGGGTGAGATTATAGGTTTGAACAAGATGGTTATAGGCTTCGGCCTGTTCTATTGGGTTTAAATCCTGACGCTGAATGTTTTCAATCAATGCGAGCTCAAGAGCCTCTTGATCTTGGGTTGCCTTAACAATCACCGGGATTTGATGAAGACCGGCAGCTTGGGCCGCTCTCCATCTGCGTTCCCCAGCAATAATCTCAAATTCACCATCCTTTATGGGTCTAGCAACGATGGGGAGAAGAATGCCTTTTTCCTTTATTGAACTTGCGAGCTCCTTTAGCGCTTCGGCTTCGAAGATCTTTCTAGGTTGACGCTGATTTGGCTTTAATTTGGCGATATCTATCGTCCAAATTCGAGCATGATCAGGAACCTGGGGTTGAGGAGCTGGTGCCGCTACGGCTTCCGTCTTTTCGGGCTTTTCAAGTTCAACAAACCCTTCTGTCAGTGCAGCACTTTTTCGTGCCGCGAACTCTGGCATTGCTGCAGGCTCCTTAACTGATTCTCCGAGAAGGCTTCCTAAACCCCTGCCAAGAGCGGGCTTTTTTTGAACTTTCTTATTTAACTCCTGGGTCTCAGACATGGGCCTCTCCTATGGGGTTCGTCTCCGGGCCATCCGTGATGATGGGCGGTGCGCTGACCTGCAAATTGGGATAAACCCTCTGATCTAATTCGATCGCGAGTTCTCTGTATTTCTTTGCACCGATAGATTTTGGATCATATTGCAAAATGGACTGGCCGTGGCTTGGCGCCTCACTCAACCGAACGTTTCTGGGGATTACTGAGGAAAATACCTTGTCGCCAAAATGCGATTGAATCTCACTAACCACCTGATGACTCAGATTATTTCGGGTATCAAACATGGTTAACAAAATGCCCTCTATGCGCAGATTGGGGTTGAGGCTCTTTTTAATTAACCCCGCTGTATTTAGAAGCTGGCTCAATCCCTCAAGGGCGTAGTATTCGCACTGAAGCGGTACCAAAAAAGTATCTGCAGCGCTAAAGGCATTGATTGTGAGAAGCCCAAGTGATGGTGGACAGTCTATTAATATATAGTGATATTTATCCTGAAGGGGTTGTAGGGATTGGCGAAGTCTAAACTCCCTTTGGGGCATATCGACAAGCTCAATTTCTGCCCCCACCAAATCTGGATTTGCTGTAATTACGTCCAGCCCGGGAATCGATGAGGCCTGACTTGCTGCATCGGGCGTCATTTCTCCTATGAGTACTTGGTAAATACTGCGGTTTTGATTTTCATATTTCTTGAGACCAAGCCCACTTGACGCGTTGCCCTGTGGATCCATGTCTATCAGAAGGACGCGGCGTCCCAATTCTGTAAGCGCTGCAGCAATGTTTACTGATGAGGTTGTTTTTCCAACTCCACCCTTTTGGTTAGCCACACATATTACTCTAGCCATAGTTGAATACCCCCCGAGGATGAGTTCAGCGGCCGCGCTCCTGAAGTTGAATATCCCTTTGGTCTCAACTTTAAGCGAGGATGTGCCGATTGTTCCACGTGGAACATATGGAGTCCACTTAAATGCGTTGTTTCAGATTGATATTCGTTACAATTTCTCTGATTTCAATATTTGGTTGTAACAGACCCGACCCAAACCCTCATTTTATGGATCCAATTTATAAACATCTTGGAGAGAGGGTCTCTCAGACAAAATCACAGTTGGACACCGAGATTAAGGCACTTGAGGAAGCGGAGAAGACACTCGCAAAGACTCAGCCGCTTACGCATGAGAGAAAGGTCGCCGAGAGAGATGTGCAGTCCATTCGTAAACGTATTGAAGGTCTTCGCCAAGAATTTGACTATCTGAGTATTCGCCTTGAGCGCAGACTCGTTGAAGATAAGGTCAATTATCGACTTGCATTCGAAAAAGGTGAGGCTTGGCCAGACCCTGAGGAGTACAAGGCCTATTTGACTACTCTCAGGCTCAATCAGGCCTCGAAAAACTGGAATGAGAGAGTACCCAAGCTACAAGATCGAATCCTGGCGGCTTGGCCATCTGGTGGAGCAGAAGCTAAAAAGGAAACTGGCAATAGTGAGAATCAGACCAAATCGGGTGGGGAAGAGGAATAACTGTTCCACGTGGAACATTTCCAAAAAACATCTGGCCGCCGCGCGATCGTCTGGAATGCAAAGGCCGCGCCGGGCGCAGCCGTGGAGCTGGGCGCCGCCGGCGCGGCTGTCTCGCGAGACGTGTCTGCCGTCGGCGCCGGCTCAGGGCAGCG
>JAPKGD010000310.1 GCA_026648125.1 Bdellovibrionales bacterium
GATCAACGTCGACTCTTTAATGCTTGGGACTTTACTCAAGGCCCAAATGCATTAACGGATGCCGCCATAGAAGAAACCGTATTGCGCTTTTCGCTCTCCTGCTGGGCGCGAACGCAGATGCCAGAAGAAAATGACGCCGTTAAGTGCGCCTTGGGTTCTCCCAGTGGAAAGTACACCACTGAGTGTGAGTCGAGTCGGGCGGGAGTCACTGATCCTGCAAAAACTCGACCCTTGGCTTTGTTAATGTGTACGAGCATGCTTGCCAGCTTATCTGGCATTATTCTGTAGGGTAAATGGGGGATAAAATGAAAAACGATAAAAAGAATCAAGTAAAGGGAATCGTAGATCCCGAAATGCCAAAGCTGATCTATCCCCACGGGAAGGTTTATACCCGACGGGATGCGCTCAGAGCGGGGATTATCAATATGACCGCAGCTTACACTTTGCCCTCCGTGGTGGAGTGGTTTGCTCGCGCCGGCGTTGCAGAAGCAGAAGAAGCTTGTAATTCAGCGGGTGGCGGTGGAATGCCTGCCTACGTGGAGATTCACGCCGCTGGCGGTATGGCGATGAGTTCACAGATGATATTTGGTCCCAAAGAGGATCCTAATCAATACCTCCCATCCTACACCACTGTGGGTATGGGATCGGGTGCAGCTCTGGTCAATCGCACAACGCTTGAATTTGCCAACAAGGCGACCTTCTTTGATGCCGCAGGGGTCATACTTGGTATACGCGCCTCTGGAATTACAGCGACCACCTTGGCAAAAACGGTGGCGGTTGGAATTCCTTGTCAAAGTAATGATGACTCCTCAAATAATATGCTCTCGGCGAGCGGGATTATTACTAAATTAGGAAATATCGGTGAAGTATTCCCTCCAACGGGAACTCAACAGACTCCTTCAGGTGGTCGGCATTTGCCTGCATTTACTCCTCCTCCTGCCCCTCTCGTGGTGCAGAGTTATGAGGATTTGGCAAACGCACTTCAGGTTGCAGGAGCTCTCTCGGAGTTAAGTCAGCAACAAAAGACGAGTATGTTCCGCCTCACCAGCCGCCTCACCACAGAACAATCAAGAGTCCTCGCTGGAATGAGCGGAGCCGAGCAACTCTCTGCACTTGCAAAGTGCGCAACCGGAACAAACTTGCAACTTGTAGGCACAGGTGTAAATGGAGTCGATCCTCGTCAAAATACAGCGATTGCGACACTTTGGGGTATTAATAATGCGCCAGACAATGCGGCTAACGTCGTTCGTGCATCGATTGCCTATAATGCGATGAATGGAAAAGGCGGAACCGGCTGCTGGTCCAATGGTGGACGAGATTATCACCAGAATCCTCGCACAGCGACGGACACGGCTGATAACGATATTGGGGTTCAAATTGGTCGAACTCTTGAGACGGCCGCCATCCTGAATAAGCCAATTTGTGTGGTGCTCAGTTCCGATGGTTCGGTGAGCTCACAAACCAGTGAAGTTCCTGGGCAGGCGACCTTTACATCAGATAGCGGCAATAGAGGCGCGATCTTGATGTTCTTTTTTGACCCACAAAGGCCTCCTGTAGCAAAGGCAAAGCAGATTGGTGGTATGACCACAGGTCAAGTCGCCGATACTCGCTTTCCAACAGGTGGTAACCCCCAATTGGCAGCGGCAGCAGTTGCATATAACTATGCATCCTTTGCCGGAAAATTATCCGGAATCGAAGCCGCCATTGGGCAAAGACCGTTCTCACTAGGAGATCTAGAAAAAGTCATCTTGGTGTCGAAGGGTTAATGAACGAGTAAGGTATTTCTCCTCTTAAAGGAGAGGCGAATGAAGAAGCACGTTGCGCTGATAGGAATTTTGGGTGGTTTGGCCGTGAGTTTGTTGTTCAACAACTGCACGGCCGAACACAATGGAGATTTTGCGTCCGAAGAGGGCTTTAGCGTTGTTGGGGAAACCAATTTCGTTCCTTGCGCTTTTAAAGACGACATGGATCTCTTTGGAAAAACCTTTGCTCCCTTTTTAAGAACGAACTGCTCAAGCTGTCACGTCGAAGGGGGATTAGGAAAAGGCGCATTTGCTTCTTCGGGCGCGCTCGTGGCTTTTAACTCTTTTGATCTCGTTGGTTACGAGAAGGTTAGCCAATACGCCGTCAATGACTCTCATAAACCGCCGTATTCGGGTTCTCAGCACAACGGCAGAGTCTCTCTGCTTCAAGATCAGTGGATCAAAGGTCTAGAGAATATTGCCGAATGTAAGGCTTCTGGCGGTGGCGGCGTTTCAATTCCTGTGATTGATCCAGAAAAGCGTCTAGACACTAAAAGTTTGCCGCTTAATCTGAATGACGTGACTGTAGAGACCACAGTTCAGTGGACTCTTGAAAAGGACCTATTAGATAAAAATGGTACAATCACGCTACCGAATGCAGGTAATGCCATTTTTAGTCTCACCATTAGGAGAGCGACGGTTAATGGTAAGCCCATGTATGAATTCACTCAGCCCACCCTAAAGGCCGTGGGAACTGATCTCATCATTCAGAGTTTATTGGTTAAAATAAATGGGAGAATGATCAACGGGCAAACCACATTTCGATATGTTGACGAAGGTGTAAGAGCCTCAGACCCAGAGCCGACTTTACTCGGTCCAGGTGTGATGCTTGTGGATGGCGTCATTACTCCCTATGACTTGGTGTCGGTCTCTATAGGAATTCTTCAGCCGACAGTGCTGCCACCTCGACCAATTCCTCCGGTGATCTCGTTTGCTCAATCGACCCTCGCCGTTCCAGAGACGATCAGTACTCCGTCTGGAAAACCATGGAATTCGGATCTCAATTTTATCGAGCTCAAGTTGACTCTTGATAAGCCAAGCACCGAGTTTATAACGGCTTCTATTGGTGCGGTAACGACGGGATATTCCGCCAGTCAGTTGGCCGTGAATCGGACCAGCACCGAAGAGGTGAATCTCCCCTTTGATAATGGTCGGGATCTAATTATTGACCGATGGGATTGGGATTACAAAATTGACAACTCAGCGGTTGTTTTTGAGCCGGGAGTCACTTTGGCCACGATTCGGGTGCAGATTGCAAATGATCAACGCGATGAAGTGAATGAACTTCTTCCGCTTGAAATTCGCTCTCTGGTTGGAGCGACGCGAAGTCCAACAAATGGAAAAGTTCTAATTACAATTAATGATGACGATGACGCTCCTAACCCAGAAATTCCCACGTTCTCTTCGTTGATGAAGCGAGGAGCCAGTGATGGTGGCGGTGGAGTCTTATATGATTTCTGCTATCGCTGCCACAATTCATTCGACAATCGCGGAGGGTATAACCTCAGCAACTATGATCTGATGATCAATAACGGTGTGCTTGTTCCTTATGAAAAGACGAGCATGATGTTTCGACGGATGAATGAGGAGATTCCAGGACTTCGCACCATGCCACTCGAAGGCTTGCTGCCAACGGATAAGCGTCGACTGGTTGAATTATGGATTTTGAATGGAGCTAAGAACGACTAATTGGACGTTTTCGGGGGAACCATGAAACTGAAAAAGGTG
>JAPKGD010000311.1 GCA_026648125.1 Bdellovibrionales bacterium
TTGGCAGTTTCTAGAAAAATTTTGGATTAACTCCCATTGAATAGATCAAGATCCCCCACTTCTCCCCAAAGTTCAGCGCCGAAACCTTTCTTAAGTCGAGGTGCAAATCGTGTCGAGAAGACGCCTATTACGAAAAATCAACTCCTGCTTACCTAAGGCCCTTCGCCACCGCCTTATGCGCCGCATGATCAAAGTGGATCAGATCTATCCCCCAGAATTGTCATTTCGCCTGGCAAAAACCCAAGAAGAACTCGAGGCTGCATACAAAATTCTCCACGATTCCTATGTGGAAATGAAGTACATGCCTCCCGATCCAACTGGGATGAGGCTGATTAAATATTTTGCTTTGCCAACAACATCGACTCTGATCGCCCTCTGGAAAGATGAAGTCGTCGGCACGATGTCAATTATTCGACAAAGTCCCTTTGGTTTACCTATGGATCAAAATTTTGATCTGACTAACTACTACCAACTTGGCTGGCAGGTTGCGGAAGTTTCCTCTCTGGCTATCAAACGAGAATTTCGCCAGGACCGCGGGAGAGTTTTTCTACCACTCTGCAAATTCTTTTATGATTATGCTCGCTTCTACATGAACCTCGATGCCGTGGTCATCGCCGTGAACCCCACCTGGGTTGACTTCTATGAGGGACTTCTCAATTTTCAACCCCTGCCTGATCAGGTTGTGGAAACTTATGGCTTTGCCAATGGCGCTCCCGCTTCCGGACTCATTCTCCCTCTCAAACAAAGCGAAAAAGATTTTAAATCTCGATATTCTCATTTGCACCGCGACAATAACCTTTATGAATTCTTTGTCCCTCGCGGATTGCAAAACGCCCAATTCCCAGAACGTTGGATCAATAAATCTCTCGATCCGGTGATGACGCCAAAGATGCTTGAGTACTTTTTCGCTGAGAAAAGTTCCGTACTCAAAGATCTCGAGCCAAGAGAAGTCCAGTTTATGAGGTCTTTGTACCCCCACTCCAGATTTCAAAATTTGTGGAACCGAGTATTCAAAAATTCAATCCCAACTTATAATCGGGGCCCTCGATTTGTGGTCGCCCTTTGTGGAGAATTCAATAGACAGTCGATTGATATCATCAACATATCTCGACGCGGCCTCCTCATTAGAACCGATGCCCCGATACCATCAACTGGAAAAGTGACAATTCAGATCGGCGAAAGGATGATCGGGCCCTTCTTTGCTCGAATTGCCTGGAGTGATACATCCAGTGGAATGTCCGGAGTTGACCTAGAGCCCTCTGATTTGCAATGGAGCGACCTTATAGATCGGCTCGAAGAGGAACTTCATCACCCAGAGAAGAAGGTGGCCTAGAATGAGGCATATTTCCGGGCTTCCCCTCTTCGCTTTTATTTCGATCATGGTCCTTTGTACCTCATTTGCGATCGCCGTGGGCTTCATAGTCCACTCCCTCCCATTGCCCCAAGGATTCGCTCCCTCTCTCTCAATTCTATTTTCCGCGTTCGCCTTTCTCTTCTCCATTTTATTAATTTATAGGATTTGGATGTTTCTGTGCCCCTTTTCCTTAGGTCCTCTTCTCATGGGGAGTCGGGATGAGTTTAACTATCAAGTTTACGTTTTGTTTTGGCTGGTGGTGTTTAATTTCTTTATCGTTCCTTGCTGGGTCCCGGTGCCATTAACGCGCCTCATGTACATCTTATTCGGATCTCGCATTGGCCTGCGCTCCTACTCGGGTGGGACTCTTTATGATCCCCACCTTATCGAGATGGGGCAAGATTGCCTCATAGGTTCCCGAGCCATGTTGATTCCTCATTTTCAGCAAGGACGACGCCTCGAGCATTATAAAATTAAACTCGGCCACCAAGTGACTGTGGGAGCTATGAGCATTGTTATGGCAGGTTGTGAACTGGCGGACGGAGTAATCCTCGGTGCTCACTCTGTTTTACCCAAAGGATCCAAAGTGGGCGCGAATGAAATTTGGGCTGGAAACCCGGCAAAGTTTATTCGCCTTCGCTCACAAGACGAGCTTTAATAGTGCCGCCCATGGATCTACTCGAGATTTCGGCGTAAGGCTTCCGTCACAGCGAGCTTTGCGGCTCTCCGCGCCGGCCAAACCGACCCTAATGTGGCGGTCAAAACAGTGAGGAGAGTTGCTTCAAAATAAGCACTTGGTACGACGGCAAAGTTCAGTGGAAGGGGCTGAATAGCGCCAGGAATAGTAATAGGTAATCCCAGCGAATTCAAAAAGTAACACAATACCAACCCTAAACTCGCTCCCAAAACCGAACTAATCGCGGCGAGCGCGATGCCCTCATAAAAGAACAAGGCCAAGATATCTCTTTGACGTTCCCCCAAAGCTCTCAGCGTTCCTATCTCTCCCGTACGCTCAACGACAGAATTTCCCACAATATTGAGAATGGATAACATAACAAGAGCTATGATAATCGCCGCCAACACTCGGTTCTGCGTCTCAAAGAAAATCTCTGTTTGCCTAAATAAATCCGAAAGTTCACGATACGTCTTGAGCTCAAGATCGGGTGGAAGAATAGATTGCAGTTTGGGAACGGATTTTTTCAAATTGTGCGGCTCTTTGAGATAAACAGCCAGTCGCTCCACACGATCTGTGTCGAGGACTTTCTGCGCTGTCTTTAAAGGCAAATAAAAAGTCCAGCGATCAAATTCGGCAAGGCCTGATGTTACAATACCCTCGACCGTGAGGTCCACCGCATTCACTGCGCCGTCGAGCGTGTTCGCAATCAAGGTGAGCTGGTCGCCAACCTTCATTTTCATTTGTCTCGCCAAACCTAAGCCAACTAAAATCCCTTCATCGTTCGAAGGATCAATGGGCTTTCCCTCAAGATACTCAAGTGAGGTCATCACATCTTTCTCATTGATGGGGTCTACTCCCACCGCCTGAGCCGCAACAGACGCTTCTTCATTCCCTATGAGACCAAAAAAACTTAAGCGCGGAACCACCTTCTCTGCGCCAACTGCGATCTTTATGCGCTCAGCCAATTCTTCTGCTTGGGAGAGATATTTCTCCTTCGCATCCTCGACGGGAGTACCCTCCCATCCTGTTTTGGTACCTACTTGGATGTGGCTGTATTGAATGCGTATAGCGATATATCTGACATTCTCAACCAGACTTTGTGCAAATCCCCTAAACATAACAATCGCCAAAAATCCGGAAGAGACCATAGCGATACACAGGGCGGTCCGTCTTGAATTGCGCCATAAATTGCGAATGGCCAGCTTTAGGCGCATCATAATTTAATCACTCCATCGGTCAATTCGATGACTCGTTGGGCCCGCTGAATGACGGTGTGATCATGGCTCGCCACAACAAACGTTCTTTTGAGATTTCTATTCAATTCAAACATCAGCTCTAAAATTTCAATGGCTGTCACACTATCTAGATTTGCTGTGGGCTCATCCGCCATAATCAATGAAGGCGCATGGACCAAGGCTCTCGCAATGGCAACTCGTTGTCTCTGCCCTCCGCTGAGATGACTTGGGCGTTGATGAATAAAATCCTTTAAAC
>JAPKGD010000312.1 GCA_026648125.1 Bdellovibrionales bacterium
GTGGCTTTTTACGAGATAAAACAAAGCGCACCAGCAACCCGTGCAATCCCGCCATGGGCGAACGGATATGTGCCAGGGTAAAACGCTGTGCTGATGGCGCTCTCGACTTTGCCGATATTGTAGCAGTGATGCGTGTTGCTGCCTTGCTCGCAGACGTACTTATTCACTTCGAGCACGGCGTCCGCTGTCGGAAGGAAAATCACTCTCACTTCAGCTTATCCATCGCGTTCTTGTGTTTCTTAAATGCCTTCTGCGCGGTCGCCATAAAATCCTTCGTTGCGACTGGCGCAAGCTGGATGGTCTGCGGCTCACGAATAAACTTCGCCACGGCCATATTCACCAGTTGGGCGAACTTCAAGCCGTTCGCTTCAAGGTAGTCTTCGACCTGCCTCTCAAGGTCATCGTCAAATCGTACAGTCTTAGGGAGTCCCATAGGCTAAACCTCCAATGTAGTAATATTACTACAAAAAAATACAAAAGGCAAGATATGGATAATGCGTTGAAAGAATTGATCTTTTCGAGTCAAAAACCGGCGGGAAGAAGGATTGATGTTGCGGCAGATCGCTCGCCGTGTGGGAACCTGTCACTCGGCCCGATGATACGGCATTTACGGCCTTAATCTTCATAGGAAGCCTTACGGCGATCTGCCATATTTCACTGACCAATGGAGCATTGGTTCGACAGCCGTTTGCGCACAGTGGTGTATGCTTTTTAGATCACGCAAGCGTCAAGAAACCAGTGTCATGCGGTCAATTGCGCGATCCGCGATAAAAAGAAGTTCGGTTCATGAAAAGCTTCGCCTGACGCCGTAAGCCGGGTAATTGCGTCCCACACTTTCGGACCTGCGAGACCGTTTTTAGATAATTCCCAAAGCTGCCCAGCGAGCCATGTGCCTTCGCTGTAGGGGTCTCGTATTCCTTGCCTCTTGAAAGAGGATCGAATGAAATCTACCCATCTGGCATACGAATCGTATTTCGGAATTAATCCCAAGGTCCGAAATCCTCTTTCGAGCTGTTCCCCCATATCTAGAGACGGGTCTCGGGCGTCCTCGAGTGTGGTATAGGTTAGAATATCTCGGTGGAACCAACACTTTTCAGACCCGATAAGAGTCGAGCGCGTCACGCAAGCTGCAGCAAAGTCAGCAACGCCCTCGTAGATTGGTTTAGACCAAAACGGAATCACATAATCGCTAGCCTTGGCTACGCCGTGAGTCCGGGCTACCCACTCGACAATAAGATGGCCCATTTCATGAGCGAGTATCGATCTGAGCGCAATCGGGTCATCTTTCATTTCCAGCATCCCAAGACGGATTGAGTTCTCAGGTGGGATCTGTTGAGAAAACACGAGAGACAAAGGAATGGTCTCTCGTAACTCGGAGGTTTCCGCTTCTGCCTCGAACTCAAGGTGAATGGTCAGCAGTATTGGATGATACTTTTTATCCACCAAGCAAGCTGTCTCCGCCACTACGCTCACGACTTCAGGATGATCATGGACTCTGGCAATTGAGCTGGAAGACCGCCTATTCGTAATGTTGTCCTCATACCTGAATCGTAGAGAGTCGTGCTGTACTATCCGTATCTCCATTTCACTGACATATGGGTCTTGGCTCATTTTGTCTAGAATCCTAATGTCATTAGAACGCTGAAGGCTCAGCAAAGCTCTGCAAAATGGCGCGGGCTCGCACTTAATTCCGAAAACGCGACATTCAAAACTTTTGAATGCATTCAATTTTTTTGAATATGCTAAGTGCCTGGAACCTATCGGTTTGTAGCTTTTCATAACCAAGAAATTTGAATACGTCCGGGCGACGCTGGCCGCAAGGAATCGCCAAATCCCCACTCCTTCTCGTGACTTCCGTTTTTTGGGCCGATTTTGGCACAGCCTTGCAATAGATATTGGTGATAGCCCATTACGGGCGACCTCGTTAAGAAGCGGTGGTCAGGCGGCCCTAACGCCAAGTCGGCCACCGCGAACTGAAGGAAGGTTATGAATCCAATAGTGAAGATCCCTAACGTGATCGGCCGAATAGATGTGGAACCATCAGGGCGCCGACAGGGAGCTGAACGAGCGCCGTGGTTCCGTCGGCGAATTTTAGGAACGCCACGAATGCCGATCGAATCAGCAACATCTGGCTCAGATACGCAACACAGCCGATGTGCTTGTATAGGGTTTGAGAACAGATTCGAGAGCGTCACTGAAAGGGGCCGCCCAACCCGAACCCCTGACACTTTCGGCGGAAGATTCCCGTCAACTTATCGGAAACTTCCCGTCAGCAAGCCATCAGCAAGTTTCCACCGAGAATTTTTCAGGAACCCATTTTTGCTATTCGATTCAATAGCTTCGATCATGGGTCGGAAAACCAACTTCCGTGCTTGTATGGGGTCTGGGGCGATTCTCGGTGGTGACAGTGTGATATACCGTTCGATTATGCGTCGGAGTACACGATTTTCAGGCGAAGCCAGCCCGTGGCCATGCCATTGCCAAAGCGTAGCCGTGGCTACGACAAGATTTTTTCGGAATCGCGCAAATGCAATTCCTTTCAATAATTTCCGCTATCACGTGAAAACCGACCCTTCGTGCATGACTACACCCTAAACCCATTTTTTCGGGGAACCTTCCCCGATTGACGACATTTCCACGACTCAAAACCATCGAATACATCGGCAGTCCGCACCAAAAGTAGAAAATCAGCGGGCGCATCGCGCCTGACAAACAGAGGTATCTGCATGGGTAGTCGGCCACGTTGGGAGTGCAGAACTTCCGCATGGCGTCTCAATCCCGTTAGCCGCGAAGAGCTACGGCAGAAACTTGATTCTATTTTGGAGTTGTTGGAGATTGGTTCTAACAAGCGACCTCTTGCCAATCGGTCGCTTGCGCCAGCCCAAGAACAACACGCGACCGATACGAAGCGCCCTCCACATAGGAGCACGAATGTATAAGTGCGCGATCTACACCCGAGTCAGTACCGAGGAACAAGCCGAGAATCCGGAAGGCTCGATCAAAAACCAAGAACTGCGGCTTCGCGAGTTCGTAAAGTTAGGTTCTTCCGGGATTCTTGTGCCTATAGAGGGTGAAGTTCAAGCTTCCCGCAGTAGAACAGGATAGCAATGCGGTAGTTGGCGAAGTTGCGGTACCCACGCGCATTAGCCTTGATTGACTGGATCTTTGAGTTGAACCCCTCCATCATTGCGTTCGTGATCTGGTGACGCAAGTAAGTCAAAATATTGGGAAGGTGGCGCTTCATCAGTTTCGCCACGTCGATCATCGGCTTCAGTCTTGAGTGCGTTGCCCACCAGTACCAGCGACTAAAAAACTTCTCAGCCGATGCCTGATACGAGTAGGTCCAAAATTCCGAGAACGTTTCTTTGATCGACCAGGCACGGCCCGCCTTGAGATTGTCCGTTCGCAGAGATTTAAATCGGTCCTTTTCGAGATCACTCATGTTCTCCGGATTTTTCAGGAACAGGTACTTCGCGCCCTTGAGCGTCTCATTGCCGTCTTTCATAAACGCCTTG
>JAPKGD010000313.1 GCA_026648125.1 Bdellovibrionales bacterium
ACTTGAAGAGATCTTCACAGTGGTAAGTTTCCGCGCGAATAAAGCCTCGTTCGAAATCGGAATGAATTACGCCAGCCGCATGGGGAGCCTTCGTCCCTCGGCTAATAGTCCAAGCGCGCACTTCCTTTTCTCCCGCGGTAAAGTAGGTAATCAAATCGAGTAATTTATAGGATTCTTTGATCAAGCGACTGAGGCCAGACTCATTTACACCCATCGATTCAAGAAACTCTTTGCGCTCATCTGGTGGAAGCTGGGCGATTTCAGCTTCCATAGCGGAGCAAATCATAAGCCACTTATTGCCTTCGCTCTCGGCCCGCTCTTTGACTCGATCAACCAGCTCACTCTTTCCACTCTGAAACTCAGCTTCGGCCACATTGCAGACATAAAGAACTGGTTTGCTCGTCAGGAGGTGTAATTCTTTATAGATAGGAGCTTCGGCCTCATCTACCTCTACAACGCGAGATGGTTTCCCTGCTTGGAGGGCATCGTAGAGCTTCTTACAGATACTAAATTCAACTTTGATTTTTGCGTCCTTGCTCGACTGCGCGACCTTTTCAATTTTCTTGTAGCGCTTTTCAACCGTATCGAGATCGGCCAACATGAGTTCGGTGTTGATAACATCAATATCGCGAATGGGATCAACGTTGCCAGAAACGTGAACCACATTTTCGTCTTGAAAACAGCGTACAACGTGAACAATGGCATTTGTTTCGCGAATGTTCGCTAAAAACTTATTGCCCAATCCCTCGCCTTGGCTGGCTCCAGCAACAAGGCCGGCAATGTCCACAAACTCAATCACCGTTGGCACGGTTTGCTGTGGCTTTACAAAGCCGGTGATTTTATCGAGGCGCTCGTCAGGAACCGTCACGACTCCTACATTTGGGTCAATGGTACAAAAGGGATAATTGGCGGCTTCTGCCTTTGCAGCAGTTAAAGCGTTAAAGAGCGTGCTTTTTCCCACGTTAGGTAGTCCCACAATCCCACACTGCAAAGCCATCTTTAGAGTCTCCTCAATCGATTTTTAAATTCCAAGGATGTAAGTTTTAACACAAACTACCCAACCTTGCCCGAGTTGTAATGATTCGCGGCCCGCTCCACGCCATTCCGAACAAAGTATTCTGTAGCTTCACAGCCCAAGCGGAGAAAGTCGAGGAGGCCAGCCTCTTCGCTCTTGGAGAAGTTTCCAAGGACATAGTCGGCCACATCGTGGCGAGGGTCCTGTGGTCGGCCGACGCCCATCTTCAGTCGGGCGTAATCGTCCGTTCCCAAATGTTGATGCAGACTTCCAATGCCGTTATGGCCCCCATGGCCCCGGCGAATGTGAAAGCGAACTTGTCCAAAGGGTTGATCGATATCGTCTTGGATGACGAGCAAGTCCGAAATGCCGATTTTGTAATAGCCCATTAAGGGCTGCACGGATTCACCCGAGAGATTCATATAAGTCTGAGGCTTGACGAGCAGAGCGGGAGATCCCGCAATTTCCACTTTAAGCGTAAGAGCTTTCATTTCCTCTCGAAACGTTGTGCGTGCGCCGGCCATCTCAGCTAGCGCATCGATGACCATAAAGCCCACATTGTGACGAGTGAACTGATATTTGCTGCCTGGATTGCCAAGGCCGACAAGGAGTTTCACGATTGACCCTCAGGCGGCCAAAGCCGGAATTATTTCTTTTCTTCTTTCTTTGCAGCATCGGCAGCGGGCGCAGCGCCAGCCGCAGGTGCAGCTCCTGGTGCAGCCGCAGCCCCTTCCGCAGTTGCAGCAGCAGCGTCAGCAGCGGGTGCAGCAACGATCTCTTCAACAACAGAGACGGTTGCGATGGTTTCTGTCGGAGAAGTGATGAGCTTAATGTTGCTTGGAAAGTTAACGTCCGAAACGTGCATACTCTGATTGAGGCCAATCGGAGACACATCAACTTCGAAAAATTCGGGAATCTCGGTGGGTAGACACTCAATCTCCACATCACGACGAACGGCGCTAAACACACCGCCATCGGCCAAGCCCATGGCTTTTCCAGTAAAGCGGAGTTCAACGTTAACGCGAACAACTTTGGTCATATCGGGAGCAAAGAAATCAATGTGCACAGGGCGGCGGCTCAAAGGATGGTGGTCCATGGCCTTACGCAGAACTTTAAGACCATCGAGGGTCTTGTCTTCTGATTTCAAAGTAAAAATAGTGTTTTCAAATGCACGCTTTCCGTACTTCACAGCATCTTGCTCGGTAAGTGTGAAATTTAGGGGCTTTGTCTTAGGCCCATAAACTACAGCCGGGATCTGTGCGGCCATACGCGCACTTCGGTTAAAATGTTTTCCCGCATTTCGGGGCTTCACGTCGATAGTGATATTTTGCATGCTGGTCATGGCCGTCTCCTCGTGGACCTATTGGTCATCAAACAAAGCACTTACAGAGTCGTACGTATAAATGCGTCGAATCGCTTCTGCAACTACGGGCGCAACAGTTACGACATTAAATTTATTACTCTTTTGGGCCGCTTCCTTTAAGGGGATCGTATCCGTCACCCAAACCTTGGAAATATCACTTTCCTCAATCCTGGTAATTGCCGGACCCGATAAAACCGGGTGGGTCGCAACCGCAAACACCTCTTTTGCCCCATTTTTAAGCAGGCTGTCAACCGCCTGCACAAGGGTGCCGGCTGTATCGATCATGTCATCTAAAATAATGGCAATTTTGCCTTTAACATCCCCGATGAGGTGATAGGCTTTAGCCTCATTTGGGCCTGTCCGGCGCTTATCGATAATGGCAATGGGGCATTCAATTCGCTTGGCAAAAGCCCGTGCCCTTTCAACCCCCCCGGCATCTGGGCTTACGCAGACGTAGGCATCGCCAGATCCCATGCTTTCCCGCCAGGCTCGCGCCAGAGTGGGTATGGCAAAAAGGTGGTCCACAGGGCCATTAAAAAACCCTTGAATCTGGGAGGAGTGGAGATCAACAACAACAAGGCGATCGGCACCTGCGGCCATGCAGAGCTCAGCCACACATTTGGCGGAGATGGGGGCACGAGGGGCGACTTTTCGATCCTGGCGGGCATACCCGTAATAAGGCATAACCAGGGTGATCTCTGCCGCCGATGCGCGCTTCAGTGCGTCGAGAATCATGAACAGTTCCATGTAGTTTTCGTTCACCGGGGGGTTGGTGCTCTGGATTACAAAGATATTACAGCCCCGCACACTTTCGTGAATTTCAACCTGAACTTCGCCGTCGGCAAAGCGACCGATATCGCAATGACCCAGCTCGATTCCCGCTGCCTGAGCCACTTTGCGGGCAAAATCCACGTTCGAATTTCCGGCAAAAATTTTCATTCTTTTCATGAGGCGGCTAGTTCTAATCGAACTACCAGATATTGTCTATCACTGTGACGAAGAACCTGTGTCGGCCGTTGACAACCCCGAGCGGGAGCCAACTATAATTTTTGCCATGAAGCAGAGTCATCCAGCCTGGGAAGTTAAGAAGCAAAACGAGTGGGTCATCCTGGCAATCTTGGGTCGGATTGAT